>JBFZBE010000161.1:0-2698 GCA_041308685.1 Phycisphaerae bacterium | reverse complement strand
TACGGCATCGACCGTGTTTATTGTGCCGTATGGGGCGCTGGGTTTTGAGATTTGCACCGACTACGAAGGCCGCTGCAAAGTGCAAAGCGTCAAAAACTTTATCAATCAGGTCGTCAACTTTCTGGGCGGGGCGATGGCGTGGTCGATCTTCTTTCGCGACCGGCAGTTTGACGACGGCACGACGCTGGACGGCACCAATATCGTCGGCAATTATTTCAATATGGGCGGTGTGCTGATGGCGGCTTCGGCGGCGATGATCCTGTATTCGGTGTTTGCTACGCGGCGGTACGCAGTGGATACACGCCAGCTCGATACGCACAACGACCTGCGGTCTTTTGCCGCCGATTTTTGGCAGATCATTACCGATCGCCGCGCGATGATCGTCTTTGCGTGCATCGGGATCGGTCAGTTGGGGATGATGCTGGTCTCGCAGGTGCAGATGTTTACCTATGTGGATTTTATGAAGTTTACGCATACGCATAAGAGCATTGCCCACGGCGCCGGGATGATCGCTTTTGCGCTGGGGGCGCTGCTGCAGGCCTGGCTGGTGCATCGGATCGACAAAAAGCCGGCGTCCTATGTTGGTTTTGCGTTTTGCGTTGTGGGTAATGTGATGCTGTATGTGCTGTTTATCGGCGGTGTGCTTCCGCCGCAGACGGTTTGGGCGGCGCCGGCATGGATGGCGCAGTTCGGGATCGAAAGCATTCCGGTCTCGGTGCTTGCGTTTGCGGTGTTCCAGGGGATGTGGTGGGGCGGCTGTGGGATGCTGATTCCGCTGGCGACATCGATGATCGCCGATATTTCGGAGATCAATCAGCTCCAGACCGGCCTGCTGAAAGACGGCAGCTATTCGGCGGTATTCAGCTTTATGATGAAGGCCGCCTGCGGCATCGGGATGCTGATCAACGGCCTGCTGATGAGCTGGATCGGTGTGGTCTCGGGTGCGGAAACGCAAACACCGCAAGTGGTTCACAACCTGGCGGTCACAACGTTCATCTCCGGCCCGGTCGTGATTTTAATTGCGCTGCCCATTATGATGCTGTACCCGGTCAACCGCGCGTTCATGGCCGATGTCAAACGTCAACTGGCGCAGCGTTCCTCGGCGGCGGCGGTTTAACCCGCCCGCAGGATGAGCGGTCAGGACAGGCGGCTTTTGAAATCGGCGTAGGTAAAATGCCGCTGGGTGCGGTAGGCGTCGGCGTCGGGGTCGTACAGGACGATATCGGGCAGGTTGATGCCGTTGAACATCGTGTTCTTGACCATTGTGTAGTGCGCCATATCGCCGAAGATCAGCTTGTCCCCGATTTTCAGCGGCGCGTCGAAGGCGTAATCGCCGATGACATCGCCGGCCAGACACGTCGGACCGGCCAGTCGATAGGTGTGCGGCTTCTTGCCCGGCAGGTCGGCCCCGGCGATGTTCGGGCGATAGGGCATCTCCAGCACGTCCGGCATGTGTGCCGAGGCGGAGGTGTCCAGGATCGCGATATCCATTGCGTTATGCACAATGTCCAGCACCGTCGCAACCAGCACACCCGTGTTCAGGGCAATTGCCTCGCCGGGTTCCAGATAGATTGTTTTAAGATTGGGATAGCGGCTTTTGAAGTCGTTGATCAATCGGCACAGCAGGTCAATGTCGTAATCCGGGCGGGTGATGTGATGGCCGCCGCCGAAATTGACCCAGTCCATCTTGCGGATAATCTCGCCGAAATGTTTTTCGACGGCCGGCAGCGTCCTCTGCAGCGAGTCGGCGTTCAGTTCGCACAGCGTATGAAAGTGCAGGCCATTGATGCCGTCCAGCGATTGGCCTTTGAAAAATTCCGGTAAAATCCCCAGCCGTGAGCCCGGCGCACATGGGTCGTAAATTTTGGTTTTGACTTCCGAATGCATCGGGTTGACGCGCAGGCCGCAATCGATCTTGCGCGGTGCGGCGGCGACTTTGTTCCGATGCCGCTGCCACTGGGTAAAGGAGTTGAACACGATATGATCGACGATGCTCAGGTAGTCGTCCATCTCGTCGTCGCGGTAGGCCGGTGCGCACAGGTGAACTTCCTTGTCGAAATACTCCCGCGCCAGCTTGGCCTCGTGTAAGCTGCTGGCGGCCGCCCCGGCCAGATACTGCCGACACAGCCCAAACGTGCTCCAGGCCGCAAAGCCCTTCAGCGCAAGCAAAATCCGACAGCCGGTGCGTTCCTGCACGTCGGCCAGTGTTTGCAGATTTTTTCGCAGCAGCCCCAGATCGATCAGGTAGCAGGGGCTGGGGATGCGCGAAGTATCGTAGTTCACGGTTCGGTCTCCCAAACAAAAACGGGACGCATCCTTGCGCCCCGCTTGTATTCACAATTTCATGAGGACTATTTCCAGTAAAGGAGTTTTGTGTCAATTGTAAGGCAAAAGGAAAAAGGAAAAGGGTAAAAGTACAAGGTAAAAGGAAAATTCTCAGGCCTGTAACATATTTAGCGTCAGACGGCAATCTATTCCACAAAAACCGAACAAGCAATAGATTGACCCCGCTGACAACGTTTTGCTCTTTTTACCTTTTTCCCTGATATTTTTCCTTTTTCCTTTTCACTTTTTACTTCGCTACCAAGACGAAACGGCATCACTGGAAATGACAGAGTTAGTCCTTGACGCGGGTAACGTATTCGCCGGTGCGGGTGTCGATCCGCAGCACCTCGCCGATCTTGACAAACGGCGGCAC
>JBFZBE010000160.1:0-3763 GCA_041308685.1 Phycisphaerae bacterium | reverse complement strand
TTCGCAAAAACCGCTGGAATGCGCCACGGCCTGCCGCACTGCGGCCTTTGCCCTGCGGATGGCGCAAAGCATCCAAAAACATGCCAATCTGTCCGAGCAGTTTGTGCAGACGCTGGGCAGTCTGAGGCGTGCGCGCACCGATCTGGCGCGGTCTCAATCGATGCACAGTTTGGCCGAGCTGGCCGCCGGCGCCGCGCACGAAATGAACACGCCGCTGGCTGTTATTTCTGGCCGGGCGCAGTTGCTGATGAACACCGAGACCGACAGCGACCGCAAGCAGATGCTCCGGCAGATCCAGCAGCGCACCGAGGACATCTCACAGATCATCACCGATCTGATGAGTTTTGCAAAACCGGCCAAGCCCGACAAACGGCGCGTTACGCTGGAGGAGCTGCTTGCCAAAGCCGTCGAAAAATCCTGTCGGCGGCTGGCGCTGGCCGCGCTGGAAACAGAACTGGCGGTCGATGTAACACAGGCCGTCTATGTCGATGCCCACCAAATCGCCGAGGCGATTTCGCACATCATCGACAACGCCGTGCAGGCGTACCCTGGCCAGAACGGCCCGGTGATGATCGGTTCCCAGCCACAGGACGGCGATGCGATGGTGCAGTTGACCATCCGCGATAAGGGCTGCGGGATGGATGCGGCTGCGCTGCAAAAGGCCGTTGAGCCGTTCTTTTCGCATCGCCCGGCCGGACGACGCCGCGGCATGGGATTGACCCACGCCCAGCGCCTCCTGCAGCTCAACGGCGGGTCGCTTTGCCTGAGCAGCACACCGGACGAAGGGACAACGGTTTCCATCTGTTTGCCCAAGCCGTAACGACCCGTGATTTTTTAAGAAATTGTTATTGACAGCGGGTGGATTAGCCGATATAGTGATGGTTAGAAAACAGAGCTGAAAAAGCTTATTTATAGACCTCGGCGAGGCTAAGTGGTTTTCCGTTTCCCCCCCCAGACGGGACCGCATTCCTCGCCATTTTTATTGCCCGCCGAAATAAAGACAAAGAAGAGTTTTATTTGCTAAATGAAGCGATCCGTCAGCCAACGCCCGCAAACCCAGCAATCTAAAGCAATTACGCCAGCCAAAATCAGCCACCGAATGGGCAATAGACGCACTGCCTTATGCGCCATCATCAGGATAAGCCCTGTTCCTGCGGTTGCGGTCGCGTACATAAGCAATGGTGCGGCATACACCTGCGCGCGGTAGGGCAGATACAGGGCTGCACAGAGGATTGTCAATCCCAACCCCAAAACCCCGCAAAACAGCACCCATTTGGCATCCGATTTGCCCGCAAACAGCAGCGATTGAACACCCAATCCGGCCAAAATCGACAAAAAGACCATTGGCAGCGCCGCCCAGATGACTGGACTAACCCCGCAGATCGGCTCTAAAAACGCCATCACTAAGCCAGCAGCAGGCACAGCCAGCAAAAGCACACGCTGTGCCGACAAGTACACCAGCACCCCCATCGTCGCCGCCAGCAGCGGCGCATGGTAAATACTGAAAATAACGTGGCTTGCGGACGATGACAGGGGCAGTATCAGCCCCGCAAAGTCGTAAAAACTCATGGCCATTTTACCCGGCAGCAAAAAAACAGGGCCGATCCAATGCTGCGAGAAGACCCAGAAAAAGCCAATGATAAACCCAAAAGGCAGCAGGCAAAGCCCCGCACGGACAACCAGTCGGCCAGCCGTTGGCGCATGCCCCTGACGCCAGTAAATGGAGGGCAGCAAGAGCCACGGAATGGCCGCGAATGTAAAGCCGGTTACCGGATGAAACCCCAGAAAGCTGATGCCAAACGGCCCGAACCCATAGATCAAACCGGACAATAACGAGCATCCCCATCCAGAAAGCCAACGTCGGCTCAGCAGAAAAACGCCCAGCCCGGCCAGTACAGGCGCTGCGGAAAAGAGTATTTTGGCCGTTGTCAGCGGGCTGCGGTGCACATCCAGCAGGAATATCGACCACAGTGTGTAACAGGCCGCCGCGGCCGCAATGGCCGTGATTTGCCTGGTTTTATTCTGAATGCCGTTCAATCCGTTTGCCGACTTTCTTTTTCACACTTATCGTTGGTACATCAACTATTGATAAGTATAGGTAATTATCGGCATATTTCAACCTTCGTTTTTCGTGCGGTGTGCAGAAGGGTATTTATATGTTTTGCATCTTTTTTTACCTGATATTGGGATCGTTCTTGACAGATTCGCCCGTATCGGTTACGTTTCTTGGCTTTATCCGCGTAAAAAACGTGAAAGGTATGCGATGAGCAAAATAGAAAATCTAACCGCCTTCAGCAGGGTGTTGAGGTACGTCTGGCCGCAGTGGCCGCGTCTGATCGTGTTGCTGTTTTGGTCGGTGCTGATTTCACTGATGTTTTCGGCGACGTTTCTGACGGTTATTCCTCTGTTGAAGGTGATGATGGAGGAGGAAGGTTTGCATAACTGGGTGGATCGCAAGATTTGCAACGGCCGCTATGGGATGGATTTCAGTGTACCCAGCCGGAGCGATTTTGAGGATGAGCAGTCGGATGTTACCCGTTATCTGCAGATTAACAGCATCAAAAAAGACAAATGGGCACAACAGGCGGGGCTGCGCAACGGCGAGCAGATCGTTGCCATTGTGTCCGAGCCGGGCGGCGCCAAGGCCGAGACGATGAGCCAGATGCTGGAACTGCTGGCAACCGAGGAGCCGGGCGCTGCGGCGGTGTTAACGCTGCGGCATTTTGGCGCGGACGGCCAGCCGGTGGTGCGGACGGTTTCCGTGTCGCTGCCTGCCGATCCTTTTTATGCCGATCTGGCGCAGTGGCCGGTCGGTTTTATTCCCCGCGACAGCGGCAAAAACGTCATTCTGCCGGCGATGACCGTAGTGATCGTCGGATTGATCGTTATGACCATTCTGCGGTGCATGGCGCGGTTCAATCAGGCGTATCTGGCTGAGAAGATCACCAGCATCGCCAACGCCCAATTGCGCGAAGAGGTCTTTCGTCATGTGATGTATATGCCGGTGGGCTTTTTCTCGTCGCGCGGCACCAGCGATACCACCAGCCGTATCCTTGGCGACGTTACGATGAGCGGCCGCGGGATCAAAATCCTGTTCGGCAAGACGCTGCGCGAGCCGATGATCGGGATTGGCGCATTGATCAGCGCGTTTTTTATCAGTTGGAAGCTGACGCTGATTTTTATGGGGTCGGCGCCGCTGGTGATTGGACTGATCGCCATTCTGGGCAAGAAAATGAAAAAGGCGACCAAGAAGTCGCTGGTCAGCTCCTCGCTGATGCTGGGGCGTATTCAGCAGGCGATCGGCGCGCTGCGTGTGATCAAGGTCTATAACCGTCAGCAGTGGGAGATCGCCGAGTACGAAAAGACCAACCGCTCGCTGCTGAAAAATCATCTGAAGATGTCCAAGATCGACGCGATGACCAGCCCGATGATGGATGCGCTGGGGATGATCACCGGCGGGGCGGTCATTCTGCTGGGGGCGTATTGGGTGATGAAGCAGTACGACGGCATGCAGGCCAGTTCGTTTTTTACCCTGCTGGCGGGGTTGGGCATTGCCGCTGAGTCGGTGCGGAAAATCTCGGATGTCTGGAACACCGTCCAGCAGGCCAATGCCGCCGCCGAGCGTGTGTTCGCGGTCATCGATGAGCCGCGCGAAAAAGAAACGCCGGATGCGTTTGTCATCAAGCCGCTGGCAAAGCAGATCGAGTTTCGTTCTATCGTCTTTACCTATCCCGGCGCAGCGGCCTCGGCGCTCAAGGGCATC
>JBFZBE010000159.1:0-7653 GCA_041308685.1 Phycisphaerae bacterium | reverse complement strand
TCACGCCGGCGTATGTCAAACTATCGGCCTGACGAAAGGCCGCGGCAAAACCGGCCTCGGCGGAGCGCACCTGCTCAAACTGCGCGGCGGCGTCCTCAAACATCTGTCCGATCTCCTGCGCCGCCTGCAAATACGCATCCAGGGCCGCTTTCAGGGCGTCGGCGTGCATATAAATCCGCTGACGGCGGTCGGCCAGCAACTGCTCGATCTCGGCCAATTGGCTTTTGAGCATCGGACGCGCCTCGGCGGTTTCCAGCGATGCGAGCTTCTGCTGTGTGTGTGCTGCACTCTGCGCGAGCATCTGCTCCTGTGTAACGGCCAGTGCGATCTGTCCGTCCATCAGTCCCAGCTTGTTTTCCAGCGATTGCACATGCACATATTCGTCCTTGCCGCCCAACAGCAGCTCGTAGGCCTGCTGACGCAGCGCAAGCTGACGGTCGCCTTTTTCCACATCCGCCTGCCGCAGCAGCGCATCGGCCTTGGATTGACGCTGAGCCAGCACCGCCAGGGCGGCCGTGTGTTCCTGTTCGATCGTTTTGCGCTGCGTTTGCAGCTCGCTCAACGCCGCCTGCGCATCGGTCAGCCGTTTTTGAAAGCCGGGGTTATCCGCCGTCCCGGCCAGCAGCGCAGATAACTCGGTCATCTCGCGTTCGCCGAGGGTCAGCATCGATTCGATGCGTTCTTTTTCAAGCAGCCACTGCTCGGACTGGACCAGCAGCGAGGCGATGGATGCGACGGCTTGATCGAGGGGGGCGGTTTTGGCGGGCAACTCGGCCTTGAGCGCAAGCGCCTGCTGCAGCATCAAGCTGCCGTTGACCCATGTGGCCGAATCCTGCGCCAAACCAGCGGGACGGTAGGTCGCAATAGCCGATTGCACCTGTTCCTGTGCGGCGGCAATGTCCGATTGAGCGATGGCTTTTTGAACCTGCTGATGTGTCTGCTTGGAGGCCTTGTCTTCGGGGTTGTCCGTGCAGCCGGCCAAGAGGGCTAAGGCCGCGACTGAAAAAACACACAATATACTGAAAATACTGGACTTAAGTTCTTTTTGTCCCACCGGCACACTCCGTATTTATTAGCAATAATGAGTTCTAAACGGAAGGGTATCCTACCGGCGTATGTCTATTATTGTCAAGAACTTTCTGCGTTTCAGCAGGCGACCACGCTCAGATTGGTCATATACAGGTCGCAGAATTCCTGCTCCTGGGCAAGCATGGCCTTGCGGCGGTTCAGTTCCCGCAATGCCGAGGTCTTCAGGGTATCCCGTCCCAAGACCGCCATCAACATCAATCCCTCAGTCGTTTCCCCGTCCAACCGCACGGCCATCATCTCATTTTGGCTGACCATCTCAATGTCTCCTGATAAATCCTGTTTATTTGAGATGAATCATACCCCTGAATTATTAAAGAATGATTAGGTCTTTGTTAGAACTTAGGCAGAAATTGTGGCGATTTCTGATTTTTTTAGACGGGATTTACGCGATAAAGCTACCAGCACCCAGCGATCAGTATGGAGGAATTTCTTGTTTTTATATATTTTAGACCGTAGGGTGGACCGTGCCCACCATTTGCAGGATCGGCTTTAGCCCATCAATGTTCGTAGTTCACGCTATTACCCCCCTCTATTTTTTTAGCCACCAATTAGCACGAATTTTCAGCCAAAAATGATAAAATTCTATAAAAAATAATGGACTGAATGTAACCTATTGAATATATTACATGCAAATGTCATATTTTATAAAGGTGCAGGTATGAAAAAAACACAGCCGCAGCTCGCCGACGAAAACCGGGATGACCGGTTTAAAAGGATTGCAGCCAAACGCACCAACGATATAATCGTGAAAATACGGCTTCTGGGAAACTGCTCTAACCGCAGCTCGTATAACTATGACGAACTTCAGGTAAATAGGATTTTTTCAACCCTCGACAGGGAACTGAAGGCGGCCAAGGCACGGTTTACTTATACAAAACTCAAGAAGGAATTTAAACTTTAATTTGGCATAATTGTCCATTTGATACGGCAACTCAATGAAAAGAGAATACTATTCAAATACCATCTCTGGTTTCTTAGATGCGACTCCAGATGAGATTTCATTTCAATTGATGAACAATAATGAGTTTTCATTGCTCAAAGAACAACGGGACGCTTGGGCAATGCAAATTATTATTTTGAAATCTATTCTAAAACCATATCAAGGTGCAATTTATTTTGAGTACAGTATTCCCCGGATGGGGCGAAGAATAGATGCAGTAGTTATTATTCAGCATGTTATCTTTGTTCTTGAGTTCAAAATAGGTGAGACCGATTTTTTAAACAGTGCTATCGACCAGGTTTGGGATTATGCATTAGATCTTAAAAATTTTCATGAAACGAGTCACAACCATTTTATTGCCCCGGTTTTAATTGCAACACATGCCCCTGAATTTCCTCTCTCGATTAAAAGTACACCGCACGATGACAAACTTCTGTTTCCAATCAAAACCAATGAAACAATGTTGAGTTCTGTTATCGAGCATGTTTTAAGTTTCACCGATGGATCAGCCATTAATTATGAAGTATGGGGTAAGGGTCGTTATTGTCCAACGCCTACAATCGTTGAAGCAGCGATGGCGTTATATAGAGGACACGCTGTCGAGGATATTTCTCGGCACGATGCAGGCGCTATCAATCTTAGCCAAACATCCGAAACAATTTCAGAAATTGTCAAACACTCAAAACAAAATCATCATAAGTCAATTTGTTTTGTTACAGGAGTTCCTGGTGCAGGTAAAACATTAGTGGGTCTTAACATTGCTACAGCTCATATTGATAAAAAGAGCGAATTGTATAGCGTTTTTCTTTCCGGGAATGGCCCATTGGTCGCAATACTGCGCGAAGCTCTTGCGCGGGATAGAGTTCGTCAATTCAAAGAAAAAGGTACGAAGAAAAGAAAAATTGAAGTTGTGAGTGAAGTTAAAGAGTTCATTCAGAATGTTCATCATTTTCGAGATGATTGTCTTATTGAAGCAGCTGCCCCTGTTGAGCATATCGTATTATTTGATGAAGCACAGCGTGCTTGGAATAAAGAACAAACATCAAGTTTCATGCGTCGAAAGAAAAAAGTTCAACACTTTAATCAATCGGAACCAGAGTTTCTTATCTCTTGCCTTGACCGACATTTAGATTGGGCGGTGATTGTATGTCTGGTGGGTGGTGGGCAAGAGATTAATACGGGTGAAGCAGGAATCGGAGAATGGATAGAATCACTCATGCGTTCTTTTCCGCATTGGCATATGTATTTATCTCCGCGTTTGGCCGATAGCGAATATGATACGAATGATGTTTTGGAGAAAATAAAAAATCATCCTAATTTGTGTTATGAAGAAAATCTGCATCTTTCAGTTTCCATGCGTTCATTTCGAGCAGAAAAAGTTTCTCTTTTAGTGAAACAATTGTTGGATTGTCAGCCTGATAAATGCCGTCAAACACATAATGAACTCAAATCAAAGTATCCTATTGTGATAACCCGTGATCTCAACAAAGCAAAACATTGGCTAAAGCAACAGGCTCGAGGTTCAGAAAGATATGGGATTGTCGTTTCCTCACAAGCAGAGCGATTGAAGCCACATGCCATCGATGTGAAATCACCAATGGACCCTATTCATTGGTTTCTTGATCAGAAAGAGGATGTCCGCTCGTCGTATTATCTTGAGGATGTTGCAACAGAATTTCACATTCAGGGATTAGAACTTGACTGGGCTTGCATTACGTGGGATGCCGATTTCCGATTCTCAAAGCAGGGATGGGGTCACTGGTCTTTCTGTGGTTCAAAATGGAATCGGATTAAGAAAGCCGAGCGACAGTTATACCAAAAGAATGCATATAGAGTTCTTCTAACTCGCGCTCGTCAAGGTATGGTTATTTTTGTCCCTTCTGGAGACCAGGAAGATATAACACGGCAATCCTGTTTTTATGATCCGACTTTCAATTACTTAAAAGAAATTGGGTTCAGCGAAATCTGAGTTTTGCTGAATCGCAAATCTTCTGCTGTTTTGTAAATAGACAGGAGGGTCAAGGCAGCGCCTACCCGCGAAGCGGGGAGGGGGTATAAAACCAGAAAAATTCCACTTCTTTGTTCTGTGTTCTGAATTCTGTGTTCTTTATCAGCATTCCACACTTTTACCTTTTGCCTTTTTACTTTTAACTTATTGTCGTTCCTCTTCCCTCAACAGACGACTTTAGCGCTGCTTGCGTCTGTTTCCAATGCTAACCCGACAAAAAAATCAAAAGCTGGGAATGAACCAAAATTACGCCGTGGGGGCGGTGGTGGATTTGCAGCTTAGTATGGCTTGGCGCACGCCGGCGGCGACGGCGGCGATGCGGGATAAGTCCTCATCCTGCAAAGGACGCTCCGCGGGGCAATAAATAAGTATAAAGCCGATCCCGTGCCCCAGCCGACCCAGCGGAACAGCCGCGGCCGACAGCGTTTTCAGGGCGGACGGGGGCGCCATCAGCCCCATCTGCAGCATATCGGCCAGGGTGCAAATGCGGTTGGTCTGGCCGATTTGATGCACAATGTCCCGGTTAAACCAGGCCTGGAAATGCGTTTTTTCGACATGTTCCTGGCCGTCGGGCTTGGCCAAATGCACATCAAAACCGCCGGAATCGAGCAAAAATACGGCCGCACCGGCGTGTGGAATATGCGCACGCACCTGCTCAACCGTGCGATGCAGGGTTTCTTCCAGCCCGCTGCAGCCCAAAAGTGACTCATAAAATGACGCCGCAAACGTCAAAACCGCCAATTTTTGCGAAAATTGGGTATGTGCAGAAACCATATCCCGACACAGAATGTCGATCTTTTTGGCCTGCTTTTCCTGCCGAAACCGCATCTGGCGGATGGTTTTCAGGGCGCGTTCGTTGCGTTTCTGACTCACTTTCGTTCCTTTTTTGCACGTTTGAGACAACATCACTAATGTCGGTTTTTTTGGGGGGCGGGTAAAGTAAAAAGGAAAAAAATGGAGTTGCGTTCGTTTTGTTCCGATTGGCACAAAAAAACAGAAATGAACACAAATTCTCACACAACCGGCATTGACGAACGGCCGAAAAATACGGATAATGGAGGTTTATTTGTCAACAGAAATTATCCATATTAAAGAAAGGCAACACAGTCCAATGAAAGTCTTAGTGGTCAATGCGGGCAGTTCATCGATTAAGTATCAATTGTTTGAGATGCCGGATCGGACGATTCTGGCCAAGGGCATGGTCGAGCGCATCGGCGAGCCGAAGGCCAACCTCGTGCATAAGTACAACGGCAGTGAGCACGTCGCACAGGTGGACGCGGCCGACCACGACGCGGGGATGCAGGTCATCCTCAAAACGCTGGCCGATGCGAAAGTCGGCGTGGTCAAGAAAATCTCCGAAATCACCGCTGTCGGCCATCGCGTCGTTCACGGCGGCGAGGAATTCACCGGCTCAGTGGTCATCGACGACCATGTGCTGGAATCGATCCAGCGGTTTGCCGACCTTGCGCCGCTGCACAACCCGGCCAACCTGACGGGCATTCGCGCCGCGATGCACGCCCTGCCGGCCGCCAAACAGGTCGCCTGCTTTGACACCGCCTTTCACACGACCATCCCGCCGGTGGCCTACATCTACGGCCTGCCGTATGACATCTATGAAAAATACCGCGTCCGCCGCTACGGCTTTCACGGCACCAGCCACCGCTACGTCGCCCGCCGCTGCGCCAAACTGATGGGCGTGGATAAATCGCAGGCCAACATCATCACCTGCCACTTGGGCAACGGATGCTCGATCACCGCGGTCAAAAACGGCAAAAGCGTGGATACCTCGATGGGCTTAACGCCGCTGGAAGGCGTCGTTATGGGCACACGCTGCGGCGACATCGACCCGGCCATCCTGTTCTATCTGGGCGATAAGGGCTACGATATGAAAAAGCTCAATGCGATGTGCAACAAACAAAGCGGCCTGTTGGGCATTTCCGGTGCGTCCAACGATATGCGCAACCTGCTGGAGCTGGTGGACAAAGGCCACGACCGCGCCAAACTGGCGGTGGATATCTTCAATTACCGCATCACCAAATACATCGGCACTTATACGGCCGTGCTAGGGCGGCTGGACGCGATCGTCTTTACCGGCGGCATCGGTGAAAACAACGTCGCCATGCGGGCGCAAATCTGCGCCGACCAGACGCAGATCGGCATCGCCATTGACCCTGCACGCAATGCGGCCAAAGAGCCCAAAGAACGGCTCATCAGCGCCGACGGCTCGCGCGTCAAGGTGTATGTCATCGCCACCGACGAAGAGGCCGCCATCGCCGGCGATACCTACGAGCTGGCGGAAAAATGAATGTTCGCCACGAAAAAAGTGGTGTGTTTTTTGAAAAAGCTTCGTGATTCTTCGTGCCGTTGTGGTAAAATAAGCTCCGTTTAATACGGAGATATTATGACAGAACGCCGGGAACATAGTTTGACAGTTGCCGTCCCTGCGGTTGCGGCAGGGTCGTATCCGATCGTTATCGGCACCGGGCTGCTGGCCTCGACGTGGGGGCGAATCGCCGCATCTCACCCCAAACACAGGCCGTTTCTGATTACCGACGCCAACGTCGTTCGGGCCGGACTGGCCGAGCGGCTGCTGGGCGGACAGACGCCGCCGCTGTATGTCATCGACCCGCCGGGCGAGAACGCCAAGCATCTGGCGACACTGACGTCCATCGTCGAGGCGATGGACGCGGCGGCGCTGGGACGCGACAGTGTGGTCGTGGCGCTGGGCGGCGGGACGGTCGGCGATATTGCCGGGTTTGCCGCGGCCATTTTCAAACGCGGCGTGCCGGTCGTGCAGATACCCACCACCACGGTCGCCCAGGCCGACTCGTCCGTCGGCGGCAAGACCGGCGTGGACAGTACGCTCAGCAAAAATGCCTTTGGCTGTTTCTGGCAACCGGCGGCGGTGTATATCGACCCGGCGACACTGGCGACGCTGGATGATGCCCAATACCGCGCCGGTCTGGTCGAATCAGTCAAACACGCCGCGATTGCCGATGCGGGTTATTTTGCGTATCTGGAACAGCACGCCGCCGCCCTGCTGGGACGCGATTTGGGTGTCTTGACACAGATCGCGTATGATAACTGCCGCATCAAGGCCGCCGTCGTCGCCGCCGACCCGACCGAACAGAATCAGCGACGCATCCTCAACTATGGCCACACGCTCGGCCATGCCGTCGAGTCGGCCAGTCAATTCGGCCTGCTGCACGGCCAGGCCGTCGCCGTCGGGATGATCGCGGCCGGACTGCTCGAAGAGGCGATGGGGCTGGTCAGCGACGACCGCTTGTCCCGCATCCGCACCCTGCTGGAAACGCTCGGCCAGCCGACACGCATCCCAGCAGGTATCGCCAAAGCCGACCTCGTCGATCTGCTCAAACGCGACAAAAAGGCCGTCGCCCAATGGCCGCGATTTGTCCTGCTGGAACAACTCGGCCGCGCCCTCTGCCAAAACGGCCAATGGGCGCACGATGTGCCGCCGGAGGCAGTGGAAAAGGTTATCGACAGATTAGCTTAAACCTCAAAGTCAATAATTTATAGCCAGAACTTAAAATGCAACGTTAAGGATACAGTGACACACTTTTAAATTTTGACTTTTGGTTTTAAGCTTTTGATTTTA
>JBFZBE010000158.1:0-3756 GCA_041308685.1 Phycisphaerae bacterium | reverse complement strand
GGATGGCGATACCCACAGGGTTACGCTTCATCGGGCAGCTTGCGCTGCCGCGCTTTTGTTACGCCGGTCGCAGAGACGGCCTTGGACACCCGCCGGCCAAAGGTGTCGTAGGTATAAGAGGCCACCGGCACATCGGCGGGGGTGGTAACGGCGAGAAGACGATTTTCTGCATCGTAAATATATTTTTGCACGCCGTCATAAGTCAGATTGTCATTGAGGTCGTAGGTGTAGGGGGCTGTTATTTCAATGCGGCCTCGATGGCGGTGGTTATCTGAGGGTCTAAGGGGTCAATGTCGGAGTCAAACCGGGCGATCGTTTTTCCATTTTTGTCGATCAGGAATTTGTTGAAGTTCCATGTGATCGGGCCGCCGAACTGGCCGTTGATGTCCCGGCTGGTCAGGCATTGATAGAGCGGGTGTGCCTTTTGGCCTTTGACGGTGATCTTCGAAAACAGGGGGAACATAGTATGGAACTGCCGAGCGGTGAACTCCTTGATCTCGGCGTCGGTTCCGGGTTCCTGATGGCCGAAGTCGTTGGATGGGAACCCCAGCACCACAAATCCCTGCTCCCTGTATTTCATATAGAGCGTTTGCAGGTTGGTATATTGGTGGGTAAAACGGCATTCACTGGCGACATTGACGACCAGCAGAACCTTGCCCGCATAGCGGGACAGCGGCACATTGAAGCCGTCAATGTCTTTTAACTTGTAGGAGTAAATGGGGCTGTTAAGATCTGTCTGCGGCAGCGTCTGGGCGTGCTGCGGCTTGTCGGCCGTGCCGCACCCCGAAAGCCCTGCACATAAAACCCCGACAAAACCATAGAAAAACCGCCTTAAATAGTTTTGCATCGCCATCGTGCGTTCTCCTTTGCGTCAAAACATATCGAATAATCTGTTTTTTAAACTTTCAGGCGTATTCTATCCGATAATAAGGACAGGAACAATTGTGCGTTGTCGAAACAGATAAAAAAATAATGGTTTTGGGGATTCTATGGTAACATTCAGAAAGATAGGATTTATGGCGATGATCGCGGGTTTTGGCCAAATTTTTGCCGCGGATGCAAGACAGATCGCAGTCATTCCGCAGCCGGTGCAGATGGAAACCGACGGCGGGACGTTTGAACTGCATTTTCGCACGCGGCTGGTGGGCAATGCGGCCGCCGCACCGGTGCTGCGGTATGCCCGGCAGACGCTGGGTGCGGCTACGGGCTTTACCCTGCCGATTGCCGAAACGCCGCAGGACGATTTTCCCAATATCGTCTTGACGCTCACGCCCGACCTGTCGGCGTCGCTGGGCAAGGAAGGATACCGCTTGACCGTTACGCCCAAACAGGTTGTTATTGAAGCGGCACAGAACAACGGCCTGTTTTACGGCGTGCAGACGCTGCGGCAGCTTCTGCCGGCGGACATCTATCAGTCGCGGCAGGTGCGCGGTGTGCAATGGACGATGCCCTGTGTGCGCATTACCGACCAGCCCCGCTTTGCCTGGCGCGGGATGCACTTGGATGTGTGCCGTCATTTTATGCCCAGGGAGTTCGTCAAAAAATACATCGACCTGTTGGCGATGCACAAGATGAACATCTTTCACTGGCATCTGACCGAGGATCAGGGCTGGCGGATCGAGATCAAACGCTATCCGAAGCTGACCGAGGTCGGCGCGTGGCGCAAGGAGACGATCATCGGCCATGCCCGCGGCGACAAGAGCCAATGGCGGTTTGACGGCACGCCGCACGGCGGCTTTTATACGCAGGACGATGTGCGCGAGGTGGTCGCCTACGCCGCTGCGCGCTTTGTAACCGTTGTGCCGGAAATCGAGATGCCCGGCCATGCGCAGGCCGCCATCGCCGCCTATCCCGAACTGGGCACAACCGGAAAACCGGTGGACGTGCTGACGTATTGGGGCGGGTGCATTGAGATTTTCAACGTTGAAGACAGCACGATCACCTTTATGCAGAACGTCTTGGCCGAGGTGATGGAACTGTTCCCGTCGGAATTCATTCATATCGGCGGCGACGAGGTGACCAAGCAGCCGTGGAAGGACGACCCGCGGGCACAGGCAAAAATGGCTGCGCTGGGGTTGAAAAATGAAGACGAGCTGCAAAGCTGGTTTATTCATCAGATGGATGCGTTTTTGACCGCGCACGGCCGGCGGCTGGTCGGCTGGGATGAGATTCTCGAAGGCGGCCTTGCGCCGGGGGCGACGGTGATGAGCTGGCGCGGCGAGGCCGGCGGGATCGCTGCCGCCAACGCCGGACACGATGTTGTGATGGCGCCAACCAGTCATACCTATTTTGATTATTATCAGGCCGCACCCGAAACCGAGCCGCTGGCTATCGGCGCATTTCTGCCGCTGGAGACAGTTTACGGGTATGAACCGGTCCCAAACGAGATTGAGGCCGATAAAGCCCATCACATCCTCGGCGCACAGGGGCAGCTTTGGAGTGAGTATATGCCGTACAGCGGCCGCGTGGAGTATATGGCCTTTCCGCGGGCGTGCGCGCTGGCCGAGGTTGTCTGGACGCCCAAAGAACAAAAGGATTTTGACGCTTTCAAAACACGGCTGGCCGCTCATTCCGAACGCCTCAAGACCCTGAATGTCAACTTTCGCCCACTGGATCAATAATCCAAAGCAAAAAAGATATTGCAATGATGGGCTAAATCTATTTTTACAGTAAAATCCGTGTCCATTGGGGCATCGGGTTATGGGACGGGCATTTGTATTGTTCTGTTTTACCAGGTGTCCAGTTGCTGTAAAAAGCGTGTTTTTCAGTATGAAAAACGCTATTTTCAGGGGGTTTCTTGACTTTTTTCAAAAGAGGTCTATACTATACTGTCTTAATTTTTACCCGGCAATCTATTTGGCATCGTCATTCTGTCCGGCGGCGACCGGTGGAATGTCTGTGCCAATTTTTGTTTATAGCAATCTTTTGGGTCGTCTATTTCGCCCTGTGGAGTAATTTTGGTCGGCAAGTGGGATGACAGTTTAATCAGTCGGATACAGCAGGCCAACGACATTGTCGAGTTGATTTCCGAGTATCTGAGCTTGGATAAACGCGGCAAGGAGTATGTGGGGCTTTGCCCGTTTCATACCGACCATCGGCCGAGTATGTATGTCAGCCCGGTCAAGCAGATTTTCAAGTGTTTTGCCTGCGGGGCGGGCGGCGATGTGCTCAAGTTTGTCCAGATGAAGGAGGGGCTGTCCTTTACGCAGTCGGTTGAGCGGCTGGCGCATCGGGCGGGGATCAATTTGCCGGCGTTCAAGCCGCGCCGTGACGGCCAGATCAGCGGTTCGCTGGAGCCGGCGGTGCTGGCGCGGCTCAATGCCTGGGCGATGCGGCACTGGACGGCCAATCTGTGGGATGATGTCAAAGGGACGGCGGCGCGGCAGTATATTGAAAAGCGCAGGATCGGTCAGGACACCGCCCGCAAGTGGGGGCTTGGGCTGGCGATGGACAGTTGGGATGATTTGATCCGCAGGGCGGCACAGGACAAGATCACGGAAAAGATGCTGGTCGAGGCGGGGCTGGCGGTGCGGCGCGACAGCGAAAACGGCTGTTATGACAAGTTTCGCAATCGGCTGATGTTTCCAATCGCCGACACAACAGGCCGGGTGGTGGGTTTCGGCGGGCGGACGCTGGGCGATGACCCGGCCAAGTATATGAACTCTCCGGCGACGGCGTTGTTCGATAAGAGCCAGTTGCTGTACGGCCTGCGGCAGGGGCGCGACGCGATCGTCAAGAGCAAATGCGCGGTCGTCG
>JBFZBE010000157.1:0-2885 GCA_041308685.1 Phycisphaerae bacterium | reverse complement strand
TCGAGATCGAAGCCGTCCGCGGCCTCAAAGGCATCAAAGAAGGCACCCTCAACATGGACGGCAAAGAAATCCGCGTCGCCGTCGCGCACGGACTGGGCAACGCCTGTAAGCTGCTGGAAACGGTGCGCAAAGACCCGTCCCGCTATCACTTTATCGAGATCATGGGTTGTCCGGGCGGCTGCATCGGCGGCGGCGGCCAACCGTATGCCCAGATCAATACGATCCCGCTGGACGATGAGGCGCTGAACAAACGCGCCAAGGCATTGTATGATCTGGATCGCAGCAAGACCATTCGCCGCAGCCATGACAACCCGGATGTGCAGAAGCTCTACAAAGAGTTCCTCCAGCACCCGCTCAGCCATGTGTCGCATAAATATCTGCATACTCATTACAAGGCCAAACTGCCGGTGGGTATCATTCCAAATGAAGCCAAACAAGCCGAGGTGAAAAAATGACGCAATTAGATCAGGATAAAATGAAAACCCTCCGCGACTTTATCGCCGAGGCCAGCAAACAGGATTATGCCGAATCGTACTTGATCGCCGTGCTGCACAAGACGCAGTCGCTGTTCGGCTATCTGCCGCGCGAGGCGATGGATACGATCGCCGAGGCGATGCAGATTCCGACCGCCCATATCTGGGGTGTGGCGACGTTTTATCATTACTTCAACTTAGAGCCGATCGGCAAGCACGTCATCAGCGTCTGTATGGGCACGGCCTGCTATGTCAAAGGCGCTGTGCAGGTGCTGGAAGCACTCAAAAAGGAACTGGGCATCGAAGTGGGTCAGACCACGCCGGATATGCTGTTTACACTGCAAGAGGCACGCTGTCTGGGCGCCTGTGGGATCGCTCCGGTGATTATGGTGGACGATAAGATTTACGGCGAATTGGACAAGAAAAAGACTGTTGACGTCGTAAATCAATATCGCAAGGCCGCCGAAGCTGTAAAGGTCTAAATCGGATGCATTTTGCATAAAAAAGTTGAAGACAGACACAAACAGATGTGGTATAGTAACTGGCGGATTTCTGTGCCTGTTCGACACGATAAACTGAATTGTTTGTAGGAGAACTGAAGATGGCTAAGAAAGTGCTTGTCATTGACGATGACAATGATTTCGTGGAATCTATTGTAAATCTCTTAGAAGCAAGGGGTTATGCCGTTGCTTCCGCCTCCAATGGCAAGGATGGCGTCCAGAAGGCCAAGGCCGAAAAGCCCGATTTGGTTTTGCTGGATGTGATGATGACCACCAAAGATGAGGGATTCAATGTCGCCCGCGAACTGCACGGCATTGAGGCGCTCAAAAAAACACCGGTGATCATGGTTACAGGTGTTCGCAAGGAAATGAACCTGCCGTTCGGCTTTGAGCCGGATGAGACGTGGTTGCCGGTCAAGCAGATTTTGGAAAAACCGGTCAAGCCGGAAACGTTGCTGAACGCCGTGGCCGACGCATTGAAATAACGCAACAGGTTAGGCGACAACAGACCTTCACGGATAAGACGACATGGTGCGTCTTATCCGTTTTTTGTTGCCCTGCCGACACATCGCTGACACGATGACCGAGTTGCAGGGAAAGTGAAAAGGCGGCTTGCGCCGCCTGTGTTACGGCGTTTTGAGGGGGATCATCACCATATTCATCCGCTTGCCCAGCAAAATGGGCGGACGTTCCGGTTTGCCCTTGTCGGCCAACTGCTGGACGATCTCGTCCATGATCTGCTGGCCGAGGTCTTTGTGCATCATCTCGCGGCCGCGGAACATCATCGTGATCTGGACTTTGTTGCCCTTTTCAAGGAACTTGCTGGCCTGCTGCATCTTGATGTCGCGGTCGTGGTCGTCGATCTTGGGACGCAGACGAATCTCTTTAAGCACCACGACGTGCTGCTTTTTGAGATTCTGCTTGACCTTGCGCTTCTGCTCATAGAGATACTTGCCGTAATCCATGATACGGCAGACCGGCGGGGTCGATGTCGGTGAAACCTCCACCAAATCCAGCCCGACTTCGCGGGCACGCTCCAGCGCCTCGGAGGTCGGAATCACACCGAGCTGCTGGTTGTTTTCGTCGATCACGCGGATCGGGCTGATGCGAATCCGCTCATTGATCCTCAAATTATCCTTACTGATAGCCGAAACCCTTTCCAAAAAATGGTTATTGTAGCACGGACATCTTGGCCGTGTGTTATTCGTCACGGGCAGGATGCCCGTGTTACTTATGCAAATGTCAATTCGACCGCTTTGTCGGCGATCTTCTGTTTGGCCGCGGCGATGAAGGCCTCGACGCCGACCGTCTGGGTCGCCTGCGACTGGCGGAACCGCACATTGACAGCGTTATCCTGTGCCTCTTTGGGGCCGACGACCAGCATATACGGCACACGGTCGCTGTGGGCGCGGGCGATCTTGGCGCCGATCTTGTCGTCGCCGGCGTCCAGCGACGCCCGCAGTCCGGCGGCCTTGAGTTTGGCCAGCAGGGCGGCCGCGTAGTCGTTGGTCTTTTCGCTGATCGGCAGTATCCGCGCCTGCTCCGGCGCCAGCCACAGCGGGAAGTTGCCCGCGTAATGCTCGATCAGGATGCCCATAAACCGCTCCAGCGACCCCAAAATCGCCCGATGGATCATCACCGGCGTTTTGTCGGTGTTGTCCGGCGCGGTGTACGTCAGCTCAAACCGCATCGGCATCGAGAAGTCCAACTGGATCGTGCCGAGCTGCCACGACCGGCCAAGGCAATCCTTGATATGAAAATCGATCTTCGGGCCGTAGAACGCCCCGTCGCCTTCGTTGATCTGGAAGGGCAGGCCCTTATGCTCCAGCGCGCCGCGCAGGGCGTTGGTCGCGATCTCCCAAATCGCATCGGAGCCGATGTGCTTGTCCGGCTTGGTCGAAAGCTCGATCTG
>JBFZBE010000156.1:0-3259 GCA_041308685.1 Phycisphaerae bacterium | reverse complement strand
CGCTGGAAACCAATCTCCGCAGCGGACAGGACAACATCAACCGCTATTTGACCGACAGCGGCAAGACATTGGGGGCATTGCAGGAACAGATCGGCAAGCTCAAAAGCGACAGCGAGCGGCTTTTGCAGCTCGGGGCGGATGTGCGCAGCTTGCAACATATCCTGACAGCGCCCAAACTGCGCGGCCAACTGGGCGAACATTCGCTGGCGGGACTCTTGCAGACGCTGCTGCCGGCCAACAGCTTTGTCTTGCAGCACGGTTTTCGCAGCGGGCGCATCGTCGATGCGATGATCAAGCTGCCGGACTACTGCGTATCGGTGGACGCCAAGTTCCCCCTGCCAAGTTTTGAAAAGATGGCCGCCGCACAGACCGATGAGGAGCGGCAAAAACTGCGGCGGCAGTTTCAGGCCGACCTGATCAAGCATATCGACAAGATCGCCGCCGACTACATCCGCCCGGAAGAAGGCACGCTGGATTTTGCCCTGATGTACATCCCGGCGGAAAACGTGTATTACGAGACGGTCATTCGCTGTGAGGGCGACCGGACGGACGTGCTGGAACATGCGCTGGCCAAAAAGGTCATTCCTGTTTCGCCGAATCTGCTGTATGCGTATCTGATGACGATCGTGATGGGGCTGCACGGATTGCAGATCGAGCAGGAGGCCGCGGCCATTCGCACGCAGTTGCAGGAACTTGCCGGCGGCTTCGGGGCATTTTTATCGAGCTGGGATGTGCAGGGACGCCACCTGCGCAACGCCCAGAGCCAGTACGACGAAGGCCAAAAACTGCTCAACCGCTTTGAGGCACAGTTGGAGCTGATACAAAAACAAAAACCGGAAAATATCAAATAAAAAGTCTTCCACTAAAAAAGTAAAGGATTATTTGACGACAGTGCAATTCATCTTGGGGCGCAGCGGGACGGGGAAGACGTCGTGGTGTGTGCGAGCGGCGGCGGAGTCTTTGCGTGCGGGCAGCGACAGACCGCTGGTGCTGCTTTCGCCGGAGCAGGCGACGTATCAGATGGAGCGTGCCGTGCTGGCACAGCCGGGGATCGCCGGATACAGCCGGCTGCGGGTGCTGTCTTTTGAGCGGCTGGCGTTCTGGCTCAATCGCCATCGTCAGTCTGTCGGGGCGTTATCGCGGCTTGGGCGGCAGATGGCCGTGCATCGGGTGCTTCTGGATATTTCCGATCAATTGACACTTTATCGCAATGCCGCCCGCGAACCGGGGCTGGCGCAGCGATTGAGCGGGCTATTGACCGAGCTTCAGCAGGCCGACTGCACGCCGCCGCAGGTCGCCGCGTTGGCTCAGCAGCTTGCCCAGTCCGACCCGGCGGGGACGGCCGCGCGAAAATGGCAGGACATCGCCCATATTTTTGCCGCGTACACGGCCTTTTTTGAAGACGCCGCCGCCCCGCTGAACCCCGATATGCAATTGACCCTGGCGCGTGCCGAGATCGCAAATGCCCCGTTTTTGAAGGATGCCGTCCTGTGGGTGGATGGCTTTTCGGGGTTTACCGCGCAGGAGCGGGAACTGCTGATCGCGATGATGCGGCAGGCCGGACAGGTGCATATCGCCCTGTGCGTTGACCCGGCGACGCTGGCTCTGGGCAACACCGACCCAAACACGCTCGACCCGTCAGGGTTATTTTACACCACCGAGCAGACTTACGCCGACTTGCTGGGCGTTTTTGGCAAGTGCAAATTCAAGATTCAGCCGCCGCTGATCCTCGATACGCCGTACCGGTATGCCGCGGCGGCGGGACTGCGGCACATCGAAGCCAATCTTTTTAACGAGCAAGCCGCATCGGTTGCCGCCGACGGCGCAGTCGAGATCGCCTGCTGCATTGACGCCCGTGCCGAGGCGGAATGGGCGGCCGGACGCATCTGCGAGCTGGTGCGCGACAAAGGGTATCGCTATCGGCAGATCGCCGTGGCCGTACCGGATATGGATGTTTACGCTCCCTATATTGAGTCGGCGTTTCGGCGGTTCGGGATTCCGTTCTTTCTGGATCGTCCCGCAGCGATTCGACATCATCCGCTGGCCGAGACCCTGCAGGCGGCGCTGGCGGCGGCGGACGGGTTTGCGACGATGGACATCCTCTGTACACTCAAAAGCGGACTGGCCGGCATCGCCCCGGCGGACATCGACCGGCTGGAGCAGTACTGCATCGCACACGGCATCGATGGACAGGACTGGACAAGTGATTCGGCCTGGCAGTTTTCGGGCCAGCCGGATTACGACACTGCAATCGATACACTCCGCCGCAGGGCGATCGCCCCGCTGTCGGCGCTGCATACGGCGACTTTTTCCGTACGCGAGGGGTTAACGGCGGGCGATTTTGTGCGGGCGATCTGGCGGCTTTTGGAACAGTTGGATGCGGCGGCGACGCTGGCGACGTGGGCCAAAGACGACCCGGCCGATACGCTCGGACATCGGCAGACATGGTCGCAGCTTGCGGCGGCGCTGGACGAGATGGACAAGGTCTTTGGACAGCGTCAAGAAAAGGCGGCGGTCTTTGCGGCGGTATTGGCCGATGCACTCTCGTCGCTGACGATCAAACTGATACCGCCGACGCTGGATCAGACGCTGGTCGGCTCCGTCGAGCGCAGCCGGCATCCTGAGATTCGGGCGATCTTTCTGATCGGCGCAACGCAAAAACAATTCCCCACGCCGCTTTCGACCGCCGATACGCTGGGCAAACACGAACGCGCCGCGGCCCGCAAATATGGGCTGGAACTGCCCGATGCGCTCAGCCGGCAGCTTTCGACGCGGCAGTATCTGGCATACATCGCCCTGACACGGGCGTCGGAACTGCTGGCGATCAGCTTCCCTCAGCAGGACGAAAAGGGCGCCGCGATTACCCCGTCGGTGTGGATCGACCGGATTGAGGCATTGTTCGGCGATGTGCGGCGCAGCGCCGCCGGCCGCGGCCAGACGATCTGGCAGTGCCGCAGCGCCGCCGAGCTGGCCGAGCGATTGTCCGCACAGTGCGGCAAGGATCGTCTGCCGGATGCGGACACCGACGCGGCGGCGTATGCGCTGCATGCGGCGATGGCCTCGGCATCGCCGACGGTGCGGGCGGCGGCCGAACTGGCGATGCGGTCACTGCTCTATGACAACGCGGCGGCATTGGAACCGGCGGCGGCGCAGAACTCAGCCGCGCTCACACATGTTTCGGCCTCCCGTCTGGGGACGTTTGCGGCCTGTCCATACAGGCATTTTGCCCGCTACATTTTGGGCCTGAAAGCCCGCCCCC
>JBFZBE010000155.1:0-4271 GCA_041308685.1 Phycisphaerae bacterium | reverse complement strand
TCCAACCCGGCGAGATATTGTCTCGCGCCGAACAGCCCGCGCCGCAGTCGGCACGTCAGCTTCGCGTCAATCTGTTCTGGATGGGACGCGAGCCGATGATCTTCAACAAACGCTACCTGCTCAAACTCGGCACCGTCCGCGCGCCGGTCTGGCTGCGTCAGATTCGCACGGTGCTGGATGCCTCCGAATTGACGACCGAGCAGAACCGCCGCCACATCGAGCGGCACGACGTGGCCGAGTGCGTACTGGAAACGCTCAAGCCCATCGCGTTTGACCCGACCGCCGACATCGCCCATACGGGGCGGTTTGTCTTGATCGACAACTACCGCATTGCCGGCGGCGGGGTGGTGCTGGCGGCGGAAAACGATGCGGCCGACCGGCTCAGCGATCATGTCAAACAACGCGAAAAAAGCTGGCGTCGCAGCCGTATTACGCCGTTGATGCGGTCATACCGCAGCGGCCAGCGTTCGACGCTGGTGGTCATTGCCGGGCCGGCCGGGGCGGGCAAAGCCGACCTGGCACAGGAACTGGAAGAAAATCTGTTTGCCGCCGGCCGCCAGGTGTATTATCTGGGGCTGGATAACAGCTTGTTGGGCGTTGACGACGACCTCGGGCAGGGCTATCTGCGCGACGAGTACCTGCGGCGGCTGGGCGAGGTGGCGCATCTGTTCACGGACGCCGGGATGATTTTGATTACGACTGTCAGCGATCTGGACGGCTACGAACTGAGAATACTGCGTACACTCAACAGTCCCGGCGAAACGCTGGTTGTCAGCGTCGGGGCGCACGGCCTGTCGGCGGCCGAGGTGGATTTGAAGCTTGACGTGTCGGCCAATCCCTCCGAGGCGGCGGCCAAAGTGGCCGGTCTGCTGGCCGAGCGGCATTATCTGCCGGAATACTACCTCTGAAATTGACTAATTACTATTGACTATGACGATGAAGACGATTTTACCTTTTGGAAATAAGCGCCTGCTGGGCGTGTATCCCCAGCGGCAAGAGGGACTGTTTATGCAGCGTATCCCATTGCTGGGCGGACGCATTGAGGCGGCACAGTTACGGCGGATCGCGGCGATCGCACAGCAGTACACCGATGGCACGGCGCTGCATTTGACCACGCGGCAGGATATCGAACTGCACAACGTTCCGGATTCGGATATTGTCGCCGTGCAGACGGAACTGGCCGGCATCGGTATTGACACCTATGGTGCCTGCGGCGATTGCGTTCGCAATATCACGGTCTGCCCGTGCTGCGCGTTTAATATGTCGGCGGTGGATATTACGCCGCTGGCCGAGCAGGTGCGCGACGCGGTGCTGGCCGCTGCGACGACGCTGGACTTGCCGCGGAAGTTCAAAATCAGCTTTTCCGGCTGCGGCGACATCGGCGCACGGCCTTATCTGCAGGATTTGGGCTTTGTCGCCTTGTCGCCGGATGCGATCCGCGTGATCGGCGCCGGCTCGTTAGGCCCGCGCCCGCAGACGGGCATCGTCTTGTACGAATCCATTCGCCCGGACGAGGTTGTACCGCTGGTCTTTGCGGCGCTGGAATTGTTTGCCAAGCACGGCGACCGGCAAAACCGCCGCACCGCCCGATTGCGACACGTCCGTCAGCAGATGGGCGATGCGACATTTAAGGAACTGCTGGATACGCTGTTTTGCAAACACAAACAAACCCGTCTATCGCCGATCCGCCTTATTAACGGGCAAGGCGGTTTTGAAAAACGCTTTACGCTTCAAACTCTGGGCGGCGATATAACGTTGGATCAGGCCGATGCACTGGCGACACTGGCCGCCGAACAGGCGATTCAATTGCGTATCAATCTCTGGCATGGGATCGACCTGTACAGCCGGTTGCCGTTTGAACTGCCCGACCTGCTCAAACCGATGACCGGCCTGCCGCGCATCATCGCCTGCCCCGGCAGCAGCACCTGCACCAACGGCCTGACAGACTGTCTGGCTGTCGTGCAAACCGTCGCCCGTGCGCTGGCAGAGTCCGGCCGCGGCCATCTGAACGTCGGCATCTCCGGCTGCGCCAACAACTGCGCGCTCAGTGCCGTTTGCGGCGTGGGGCTTGTCGGGCGCAAAAAGACGGTGGACGGCATTCAGCAGGATGCGTATGACGTTTACAAAGGCGGCGGCAGCGGTGGTGATGATCGTCTGTCTGAACGCCGCTGCACACTGCTGCGCTCGGAACTCAACCGGATATGAATTCCTGTGTTTAGGGGTCTCGGCACTTAAGCCTAAAACATTATGGTACACTGTGCGCCGCAGGCGGTTTTGCAAATTATACTTTTATCCGTTGCCTTATCAGCCGACCATCAGCGGTTCGGAGGGATAATCGTAGCCGGCGGGCTTAAAGTCAAACATCAATGCCCCCAGCAGTGTCAGCGGCCCCAGCCGTCCGACCAGCATCATCAGAATGATGATCCACTTTCCCTGTGTGGTCAGCGTGGGCGTTACATCGGCGGACAACCCGACCGTACCCAGCGCCGAACCGGCTTCAAAGGCCAGATTGATCAATGTGTGGCCGTTGTACCGTTCAGTGATGCACAGCCCCATCGTGCCGGCCAGCAGAATGGTAAGAAACAGCATCATCACGGTGATCGCCCGCCCGACGACGACCAGCCGCACCGACCGCTTGAACATCTCGACCTCGCGGCGTTTGCGCAGCGTGGCATAGACGACCATCACGATCAGCGCAAAGGTTACGGTCTTGATGCCGCCGGCCGCCGAACCGGATGAGCCGCCGATGAACATCAGCAGCATCAGTGTCAGCTTGCTGGCGTCCGACAGTGCGGCGATATCCACTGTATTGAACCCGGCGGTGCGGGCGGTGATGGATTGAAACAGCGCCGAGAGCAATCGCCCGTCCGCCTGCGGATCAGGCGAGAGGTTTTCAAACAGCAGCAGCAGCGCCGCGCCGCCGCATATCAGCAGGGCGCTGGTCGTCAGGACTATTTTGCTTTGGAGCTGCAGCCGCAGCGGGATTCCCCGATGGAATGGTTTTTCCGGGCGGGGCTGCCGCCGCACTGTGCGTTTGATCCAGTCCTGAAGGACGTTGGTGATGTTATAGAGCACGCCGAACCCCAACCCGCCCAGGATGATCAGCGGGGCGATTACGGCATGCACGCCGACCGCCTGATTGTAGTCCATCAGGTTGCGGTCAAACAAGCTGAACCCCGCGTTGCAAAATGCGCTGACGGCGTGAAAGATGCTGCAAAACCACCGCTGGTCGCTGTTTTCGACGAGGCCGGCCGTCTGCGTCCACATCGGATACAGCAGCGCCGCACCGGCCGCTTCGATCAGCAGCGTAAACCCAAAGATAAACGCAATGATCGCCCCGATGCGGTTGACGGTCTGTTCGCTGAGCAAATCCTGCATTGCGACGGATTCTTTGACGTTGAGCGATTGTCCCAGCAGCAGTGCAAGCACGCCGCCGAAGATGACGATCCCCAACCCTCCCAGTTGGATCAATGCCAGAATGACGATCTGTCCCATGCGTGTAAAATCGCCGCTGGTGCTTTTGACGGTCAGCCCCGTTACGCAGGTGGCGCTGGTGGCGGTAAAGACCGCATCGGTAAAACAGATTGGATTGTCTTTGTTTTTCTGCGCCTTGGGCAGCATCAGCAGGCCTGTACCGGCCAGAATCAGGGTTATAAACACGCTGACCAGTGTGCGTGAAGGATTCAGCCCCGATGCGGCCAGCGTGACCATGCTCAAGCAGACCTTGCTGATGACCTGCAGCACCAAATAGGCGCTGACGGCGATCAAGATGGCCTCACTGCGGTGCGCAACGGCAAACCAACGCCCAGCGCCGATACTGACTACAAGCAGTGTCAGCAGCAGTGGGGCTTCAAACCAGTTGCTCCGCAGAAAATCGCGTTTGCTGACGACATTGAAAAACCGGATGCACTTTTCGCCCAAAAAGACAAATAGTACGGCCATCTGGATCGTGTGCAGCAACGTTGCGCTCAGCACCGGGCGGTCAAAGCCGTACAGCATCACAAATGTCGATGCGACGGTAACGACCGCAGCAATGGTTGCCGCAATGACGGTGTATTCCAGTGTTTTATATTTATAGTGAAGTTTCATAATTGTTTCAGATACAGGTCTTATTTTACGGCATGGCCGGATAAAAATCGAGAACAAAAATTACCTCAACAAAAGATAATAGGGGTCTTTTAATTGTACATCTGGAAATGAGTTCATAGAAATTACTGTAACCTTCTGCTTGACCTACCCCTTTTCTTTGTACCAGCTCATGTGAGAGGGTT
>JBFZBE010000154.1:0-4116 GCA_041308685.1 Phycisphaerae bacterium | reverse complement strand
GCGGTTCCGCTGCGCTGCACCGCCGGCTATTTTATCTTGCCCCTCCGGGGCATCCACAGCCGTTCCCATAAATTCAATTGGCATTGTCATCGACGCATTCGCCGGATGAACCGAATTATTGAATGCTTATTCAGTCGGCTTAAATCCGAAGCACGACCCCGATAGATCGGGACGAAATACGAAACAAATTCAAAATTCAAATGACAGAATGTCAAAAACAAACCTGCCGTAACAACCGGCAGGAGGCGTCGAAAAAGAACCGTTTTGGTCATTTTGAATTTTTGACATTCTGTCCTTTAAATTTTGAATTTGTTTTGGATTTCGTGCTTCGGATTTAATCCAGCTGAATAGTCGTTTAATAATTCAAAAATCAACAAAATCAGCTCCATCAGTGTTTGATTGTTTAAGGGCCGTACACCCACAAATCCGCCAGCGACCCGGCCGTGATGATAAAAACGGAAGCATAGATGGGGCGAATAGCTTTGTCCGGCGTTAGCCGCAGTGAAACCGCAATCAGCCCTATCGCCGCGATCGCACTGACCAGATAGACGGCCTTGCAATACCCCAAAAGATACGGCAGCAGGGTCAGCAGGCTGGCCGCCGACAGAATAACTCTGGCTGTTGGCAGAAAGGCCGGATGCGCGGCGATCGCCGAACGGCGCGTCAGGCCGTCACCTTTGACATCGCGATTGTCTTTGAGCATCTCGTAGCCCAGCGTCGTCAAAAACAGCCACAACGGATGAATATACAGCACGTTCAGCCGCGGGGTATCGGCCGCCTCGGCCAGCGCAAAGGCCAGCGGATACAGCATCGTCGTCAGCGCCGCGGCCGCGACGGGCTTAAACACCCCCAGCCGTTTAGAGAACACATCATAACCGATCAGCCCGACCGCGACCGCCGAAAGCGCAATGCAGAACAATACGCCGCAAAACCAACTCATCGCGATGCCCGTCAGAAACATCACGACCGACGCGGTCACCGCCGCCCGGCGCGAAATCGCCCCGGCCGGCAGCATTCGACGGGGCGCATTGATGCGGTCGTGGGGCAAATCGCAGACATCGTTGAGAATGTACGCCGCCGACAGCACCGCATACAGCGACAGCACCGCTGCCGCCAATCGTGCGGCAATGGGCTGCATAGCGCCGCCAACGACATAGGCGACAATGACGATCAGCCCGCAGGACAGCGGCAGCGCATAGTAAGGCCGCGTCAATCGGATCAGCGCCTGTATCATTTGACGGCGACTCCCGCAAGATAGCGATGAACGATGGGGATTTGACCGTCGCGGCGATAGCGTTCTTCAATGATTTCGGCAAAGCGGGCAAAGATGGCCGCCGCGTCGCGGTCATCGGCGGCGTATTCAAAGCCCGCCGCCGCACCGGTCGCCCTGAGGCGCTCGATGGCCTCGGCGCCGCTGCCGACAAGATATGATTTCCGGCCGCCCCAGCCGCACTGCGGCCGCAGCCCGGCCAGCCGATACCACAGCGCCAACTGACGCCGCCCCGTCAAAAAGTGAAACATCATCACCCGCTGCAGTTTATCCGGCTGCTCGGCAAATGTCAGCATCGACGCCCACAGCACCTCGCGCAGTGAAAACACGGTATGGTCGATGATGCCGACCGCTCCGCCGGGTTTGAGTACACGCCGAATCTGCCGCAGTACCGCCAGAGGATGCGAATACCCCAGCCCCCAGCAGCAGGCGATGCGGTCAAAACGGTCATTGGGCAACGTCTTGAGATACTCAAGAATGTCGGCCTTGACAAAGGTGCAGCGGGGCGCGGCGTTGAGACGGGCTTGGGCAAGCATTCCTTCGGATGCATCCACGCCGATAACGCTTTGCCCTGTGCGATGGGCAATCTGGCCTGCGGCATAGCCCGTTCCGCAGGTCAAATCCAATGCACGATGCCCGGCGCAGACATCCAGCCGGTCAATCAGCTCATCGGTCAAATGCCGCATGTGATTTGTCCAGGCGGCATTATAGCCGCCGCTAATACGATCATAGCTTTGCGTAACCGCAGAGGCAACTGAACTGCGCTGGCCACTCAACAGCCGTATCACGCGGCAAACCATGCGGACAGGTTTTTTAGATCGATTATTGTTTGGCATGGGTAATCCAATCCAGCGTCTCTTGCCGGAGGATACGGTACGGGGATATATTTTCGACAAATTCTCCGTTGTGCACGCCAGTCGGTTCAAATGAGCGTTTGAGCAACGGCAATCCGCGCCGCGACCGCTTCGTCCGATAAAAACACGGCTAACCGAATGCAAACGCCCTTGTCTTTCGAATGATTGCTGCCGCAAAAGCTCAGCAACCGCAACTGGGGTCTTTTAAGCTGACCAGTATCGAACGCCCTTTTTGCTGATAGCAGATTTTGTCTTCTTTGGCCAGCCACCCCAGCCCCTGATAGGCATTTTGTGCGGTCAATCGCGTTTTTTTGGGGATATCCGAGACATTCACCGGCTCTGAGGCATTCGCCAGCAAATGCCAAATCAATCCTGCCGCTTGTCCAATTGTTTCACGCATAGGTCACCTCGATTCTCTGAGTTTTCCGTTGCGGATCGTCCACAATAGCCCACGACGACAAGGCCGCCGCCCCTATTTGCACGACCCATCCAATCCATTTCTATCCAGTATGACGGCAACAAACGGCTCTGTCAAGTGTTGGTTTTGTGTGTTTTTGTCCCGCGCAAGAAAAAAGCCCGGCTGTGCGGCCGGGCCCTTATAAAGGAGACAAAAAATTCAATCTATTGTTTCAGTCTTAGAACGTCCATTCCATACTGACGCGGGCAAACAGAGCATTGTCGTTGCTCGGCGCCGCATAGTAGCTGCCCGGCAGGAAGTAATCCACCAGGAAGTACGTTACGAAATTCTTGCAGCAGCGATAGGTCGCCAAGCCCGTCAGCATGTGACCGCGGAACGTGCCGTTGTTCGAGTAGCTTTGCATCCCGCCAGGCCCGCGTGTTGTACCGCCAAAGCTATTTTCATCCGCCCAATACAGGTTCCAGTCCGTCCCCAATGTCCAGTCCTGATGCGGCTTGAAACTGTGGCCGACGCCAAAGCGGTGCAGGTTGGCCACCTCGCCCAGTGCGCCCTCGGCCGTCCACATATAGGACTGCAGGTCGCCGCCGCGCTGCGATTGCGGCCAGTCGCCCCACATCGTATTGAACTTTTCATTCTTGGCCGTATCCGGATCATCGCCGGACAGGTACTCGTAGCCGACATGGACTTCATTTTTCAGCTCATTGAGGAATGAGTACTGCAATTTCGTGTTGGCGCCGAATGCTTCATGGTCTTCCGGGCTTTGGTTATTGGCCATAAATTTACCGAACTGATACGCGCCTTCTGCACTGTAGCTCCAGTTCTTATCCAGGTTGCCGAACAGGCGGCTGCCAAAGACGCTGGTTTCCTGACCCGCGCCGGCACGGCCATTGAACTTCGACCAATCGGAATGCTCATCTTTCTTGAACATATAGTATGCATCCACGCTGGTCATATCGGAAAACTTATGTGTCAGATAACCGATAGCGCCGATCTCATCCTGATCGTTGGTCAAATGACGGCGATCACTGACCGCATTGTGATTGAACGGCGGCAGCCACATGCTCTCATCGTCATACTGCTGGATGTAGATCATATCCATCTTCGTTGCATCCGAGAACTGATAGGTGCTGCGCAGGGCGTCAAAGAAGATCGTCCGCGACCCGTCGGCGGGCGTACCGTCCAAGACCAGCCAGCCGGTACCAAGGATGATGTCCTGACGACCGGCCGTAATGGTCAGCGGCGCATCGAAAGCGTTGCGGAACTGGATGTTCATTGTGTCAAACAGCGCCTCGTCAAAATCATAGTTCTTTTCCGCAAAGAACGGATTGAAGCTGTTGTCCGGCGCACAATGCCCCCAGAACTCCCACGTCAGCCGCGTATTGAACGTGATATCTTCATCCAGCAGCCACTTGGTGGACCATCGCGTACGATACCGCTGCCAGTGATAATTGTTCCAGTTTTCCGCTCCGCCGTAATCGTCATTCAGCGAAAAGATATTACGTCCATACACTTCGCGCAGCCGCAAATCTAAACCCATCTCCAGATATTCGGTGGGCTTCTTGAACTTGTTCATC
>JBFZBE010000153.1:0-4794 GCA_041308685.1 Phycisphaerae bacterium | reverse complement strand
GCCAAACGGGTTTCTATGGCGATGGAGCGTTTGTTCAGAATCTCTTTCAACCCTGCTGCGGCAGTGGCGGCTACGTCGTTGACCGCACAGGACTGCACGTCCAACGGATACTTTTTGGTGTATTTGATCAGGTCAAGCTGCAGTTTTTTGAGCCGCCAAAAGCTGGGCTGATACAACTGCCAGGCCTTTTGGACGCGGTCAAATTGACCTTTTTGTATCGCCAGATCAATGATTTCCCCGCAGCCGCTCATCACCTGAATGATGTTCTTGGCAAGATGCGCCAAGTCGGCCACCGCACGCCCGGCATTGCTTAGCCGTTCCTGACAGATCGCGTCAGAGGACTGTACTGAATGTGTTTTTTTATCGGACATTAATCATCCTTTATTGTTAGGTTTCGGGTAATATCGGCTTGGATCGAGGGCAACTGAATCAATAATAAAGCCAGATTCCACAATGCAGAACCTGGCTTCGGAGGAGGGTGATGAAAAGCCTGTATAATCTATTGTTGTCGTTATTAAATGATCTCTAAGGGCTATTATCGTATGGATTTGGTACAAAACTTTAGGAAAAAGCTAAAAAATCGTTGGAAAAACACTGTATGTAACACCATTGTCCCCGATTGTGCCCGTAAAATGGGCGGGTTACTTGATTTTTTGGATACAGTAAGCCGTAAATATACTCAGTAATACCAGATAATCCAAGTCCGACAGACTGTAGTGAGTATGTTCGGTGGAGTTTTCGATATAGATAATCCCGAAGCTGTCTTTGCGGAGCATCACCGGGCAAATCAGCACAGAGCGAATGCCCCGTGCGGTAATCTGACGCGGCAACTGGTGGATGAGGATATAATGGTTTTGTTCGATGGCCTCGGCCAGACTTTTCGGCACGGCCAGATCGACCCTTTCAATGGTTTGTGTGTTGATTTGCCGTCCGCCTTGTACTTCCATTGGCCCGGTTGGTTCGCTGCGCAGTCCCAGCCAGATGTTTTTGGGCGCAAACTGGTCAAACAGCAGATCGCCCATCGCTTTGTGCAGTGTCGGGATCGTTTTCTGTGCGCCAATCGCTATGTAGGCCGCGTGAAGTTGAAAGATGCGTTTGGGGGCGAATCGGATGGGGGGGGCGTCTGCGGCATCGAATTTGCGATCGAGTGTGTGCAGCTCACGCCGTACCGCTGACTCGCCGACCAGTGTATCCTCCATCTGCATTCGACGGTCTTGGTCTTCGTCGTCTTCCAGGCAGATACGAATCGAAAAATCCGCAATCCGAACGATGTCACCGTGTTTGACTTGCGCTTTATGGACGGCGGTGTCGTTGAGAAAGGTTTTATTTGGAGATCCAAGGTCTTCAATGATCCACTCGCCGTCTTTGGTGGTGTAAATGACGGCGTGCTGGCGGGACACCGCACGGTCGGGTAAAAAGACCTGACTGCCCATCTGACGGCCGATATAAATCGGACCCCGGTCAAACTTAAGGTCGTTGACGGTACTGTTTGCGAGACTGACAAACAGGCGCATAATGCTCTCCTTTTTGTTGAAAAAGGCCTTGAAATTTGACAACGCAAACCAGTATAACGCCGCGGCAGCCAATTGTCAAACCGGCAGTGTTGTATTATTGCTGCGCGGAAAAACACGGGGATTGAAAAAAATCGCAAATTTGCAATGACGACATTTATGCTCTCTATTTTCTTGAAAAAAAAGAGTTGCCAAGGCCGCCCCGCAGCGGGTATAACAATATCCCAATAAACCGTTTATAACAGAATTTAGGAGAATGTCAGATGGATTCCGAAAAAAGTAAACCAATCTTGATCGGCGTTGCGGTGGTGTGTCTGGCTGCGGCGGGATTTGTGGCGTATTTGAACTTCGGCGGCGGCAGCGGCGGCTCAGGTTCGGATGCACCTATTTCACTGCTGTGTACGGCCTGCGGCAATGGCTGGGATATGCCTTTCGAGGACTATCAAAAGATGATGACGCAGGACGGCGTCAATCCGATGATGATGGGGCCGATGCAGCAGCCGACCTTCAATTGTCCCAAATGCAATAAAAAGGCGGCGATGATGGCCATCAAGTGTGTCGGCTGCTCGGCGTATTTTATTGCCGATTATATGCGCAATCCTGAAATGAAATGCCCCAAGTGCGGCAAACCCAATTAAGCGATCTTTGCACAGCGTGAGTACTTTGCGGATAACAATCGGCGACCTGCTGGAGGCCAAACGCGCCGGCCGCAAGTTTGCGGCGGTCAGTTGTTATGACTACACGACTGCGCGGCTTGTGGCGGCGGCCGGTACAGAGATGGTTCTGGTGGGCGATTCGGCGGCGCAGGTCATTCTGGGCTTTGACTCGACGCTGCCGATCACGATGGATGTGATGGTCGCCCTGACGGCCGGTGTGCGGCGGGGGGCACCCTCGGCATTCCTGGTGGCGGATATGCCGTTTTTGTCCTATCAGACATCGCTGGCCGATGCGGTGCGCAATGCCGGCCGGTTTGTGCAGGAATGCGGCGCACAAATGGTCAAGATCGAAGCGTCGTCGGCGCATCTGGATGCGGTCAAGGCCGTCAGCGACGCCGGTATGGCGGTGATGGCCCATATCGGCATACGCCCGCAGACCATCGCCCGGTACGGCCAGCTCAAGGCCGAAGGCACGACCGCCGAATCGGCGTGGGAACTGGCCGAACTGGCGCAGAAGATGGTGCAGGCCGGCGCCGCGGCGCTGCTGCTGGAAGGAACAGCACGCTAGGTTGCGCGGATCATTACCGCCGAAAGTCCGGTGCCGGTGGTCAGTTGCGGATCGGGGCCGGACTGCGACGGGCAGATTCTGATCATTTCCGATATTCTGGGACTAACCGAAGGCAAGCTGCCGAAGTTTTCAAAAGCGTTTGCCGACCTTGCAGAGCCGATCACGCAGGCCTTGGCCGAATACGCTCGACAGGTGCGGCAGGGTGTGTTTCCCGACGACGCCCGATGCTATCATCTGCGCGAGGGGGAACTGGAAAAACTGAACGCCGCAATGGGCTCGGCACGCCCTGTGACAGATTGATTTTTGGGTCATTAAACGGTTATTCAGCCGGCTTAAATCCGAAGCACGAAATCCGAAATGCGAAACAAATTCAAAATTCAAATGACACAATGTCAACAACAAACCTGCTGCAATATCTGGCAGGATGCGTCAAAAAGAATAGTTTGGGTTATTTTGAAATTTTGACCATTGGGTTTGTTTCGTATTTCGATATTCGACATTCGAATTTCATTGCAGCCGTTCGTTTATTTTTAAAGGACTAATAAGAGCCGCCGATGGCCGAAAACGAGACAACAACAATCGATCCCGGCGCGGCCGTCCGCCCGGTGATGCTGGTGGATGGGCAGGTCTATCGCAATTACGCGGTTTATCTGCGGCGGATTCTGGTGGGGCTGGCAGGTACCGCGCACGCTTCGGGGGTTGTCTGTCCGGGCGATATCGATACGACGGCGATCGTGTGTCCGACCGTCGAACGGTTCACCTATCCTGCGCTGCGGCTGGGGATTTTTCGCGCGGCCAATCGCCGTATTCTGCTGGAGCGACTGGCGCGATTCAAACCGACCGTCATTCATACGTTCTATCCCGGCCAAGTCGATCTGGCGGCGTTTTTGTCGGCGGCGCTGGAGGTGCCGTTTGTGGTTACCTTTCACGGGCGTCCGCCGCGGATGCCGCTGCAATCGCGTTACATTATGCAGGCGGCCAAGGTTCTTGCGCCGTCCGGGGCGATCGCCGGGCAATTGGCATCGGCGTATCCTGCGCTGCGCGAGCGCATCGAACCGGCGGCCATCGGCAGTTATGTGGAGGACGAATGCGTCTGTTTTTCGCAAGGCACGCCGACGGCTTGCCTGATCGCCGCCGAGCCGCTGGATGACGCCGGTCTGTACGAGCCGCTCTTGGGGGCGGTGCGGCATTTGATGCTGGATGGCTATGCGGTGATGCTGGTGCTGATGGGCGAGGGCAAGGCCGAGCGTGCGGTGCGGCGACAGATCCGGCTGCTGGGATTGGCCAATTCGGTTGCGATCGTGCCTCCGATGCGGCCGGTGCGGAAAGTGCTGACCGGTGGGGACGTGTTTTTGCATCTGAAGGATCGCGGCCTGTTCAACGCCGTGCTGCTGGAGGCGATGGGCGTCGGGCTGGCGGTTGCGGGGGCGGCCGACCCGACGACCGGCCTGCTGATCGACGGCCAGACCGCCGCGCTGTGGGACGCCGCGGATGCGTTGAGTATTTACGGCTGCCTGAAGCGTCTGCTGGGCCAGCGCGACGCCGCCCGGCGGATGGCGATGAACGGCCAGGCGGTTCTACAGCAGCGGTGCAGCGTCAGTTGTATGATCGACCATACGTTACAGGTTTATCTATCCGCGCAGAATATGCAATTAAAATAAGGACACAAAAATGCGACAATCCATTCAAACCGCCGATGCCCCGGCGGCCATCGGGCCTTATTCGCAGGCCGTGCAGGTGGACAATACCCTTTATATCTCCGGCCAATTAGGAATCGCCCCCGCGACGGGCAAATTGGTCGAAGGCGGCGTTGCGGCACAGGCCGCACAAGCCCTCAAAAACGTTCGGGCCATACTGACGGCGGCGGGTTTTACCATGGCCGACGTGGTGCAGGTGCAGGTTTTTTTGACGGATATCGCTGATTTTGCCGCCATTAACGGAGTGTACAAGGAGTATTTTACCCCGCCGTATCCGGCGCGTGCAGCGTTTGCGGTTGCGGCCCTGCCTGCCGGCGGGGCGGTGGAAATCCTGGCGGTTGCGGTGCGCTGACCGCCGACGT
>JBFZBE010000152.1:0-6289 GCA_041308685.1 Phycisphaerae bacterium | reverse complement strand
TTCAGAGAAGCGATCTGGGAAATTGTTTACGAAACAGATGCGACATGGGATTTTACCAGTGGAGCCGGTTTTAGGGCGACTACGACTAGTCTCGACACGGCGCTGGCCAACTCGTGGCTGTCGCAATTGAACGGCCAAGGACCCATGGCCAATAATCTTGTTGCGATCAGTAGTGCAAAGCATCAAGATTACGTCGTACAAATACCCGAACCAGTCAGCTTGATTCTACTGGCTGCGGGTGCGGGGCTGCTGCGGCGCAGAAGATAAACGATTGCTCAACTGCAATCGCAACGAAGGTCAGTCAGAAAGAGGCGCTGCCGTTATCGGAGTGCCTCTTTTGGTTGGGTTACAGCATAAACGGGTCATAGAAGAACGGATCCAGCGGCATTGATTCGATCTCATCCAGCGCCGCCGTGTTCTGCGGGGCTATCCGTTCTGTCGGGTTTAGCCGCCGAATCGGTTTTTTGGATTTGGAATGCCCCTTTTTACATGTTAATCTGTCATTTTGCTTTTTGATTTTTAATCTTTGGTTTTACCGTCATCAACGCAGATTTTCAGTATAACTTGCGCTGTCGTATTAGTAGGACAGGGTTTTCGGCACGCCGTCGGCGTTTGGGCGGTTGACGAAAAAATACCGCAGGGCGTCGATGGGGTGGTCGTGGATGCCGTCTTTGACCGGCAGTTCCGACGTGCCGGCATCGGGATAGTGGTAGCACCGCAGCGCCGCGATCAGGTGTTTGCAGCGCGGGGCGATCCGCAGGCGGCTTTGCCCGTCGCCGCTGCGCAGGGCGGCGCGGATTTTTTCGACGCCTTCCAGAATGCCGCTTTTGCGATACGCGGCGACAATGCCGCAGGCCGCCAGTTCGCGCACCGCGCTGCCGCCGGTCAGGTCGCTGCGTCCGGCTCCGGCCGGGTCGCAAAATGTGCCGGCCACGGCGGATTCGTCGCAGGGTGTGCGCTGGCGCACGGCGGCGGCGGTCTGGGCGACGGTTTTTTGCCGCTGGACGTACTCATCAATCACCAGCACGTTGCCGTCGCGGTCGGTCTGAAGCCACAGGCACACAAACGGATTGACAAAACCAAAATCCATCGCCCGATACAGCGGCAGATCGGCGCGATACGCGACTTCGGCGATATGCCGCGACGGCTCAAACTCGGCAAACACCGCGTTGTCCAGGTGCGGACGCAGACAGAGCATCTCGGCCTCAAAGCCCGCCCGGCTGGAGCGGCGCATCTGTCGGATGCAGTCGTCGATGGCCAGAAAGCCGTCGGCCTGCCGCGCCTTGCCGCCGCAATCGCCCCAGAGCGGACAGCGGCTGCACGAGCGGTCCGGCGTGCAGCGTTCGATGACCTCCCAGACGCACCAGCAGAAGGTCGGCGTTTCGGCAGCGGCGGCGTTGTCGATGAGCCGCTGCATCAGGCCGTAGGGACGGTGCATCGTGCTGAAGATTTCGATCGCGCCGCGCAGGCCGTTGTCGCTGCGGGTTACAAATTGCGCCGCGTTGAAAATATCCGGCTCGAACAGTTCGATCTCGTCGCAGCGGAGTTTGTGGATATGCCGCCCGCGGACCGCCGCGGCCGATTGCGGCAGCACCTCGACCGTTGCGCCGTTGGCAAAGCGGCACACATCCGCCCTGATCTTGCCGGCGATGAATCGCTCAAACCCCATCGCCGCAAACGCCTCCAGATACCCATACATCCGGTGCGCCTGATCGAGCGAGCCGGCCAGCAGCCCGGTATGGCAGTGCGGCTTGAACAACCCTTCCAGCAGCGCAGCGACCGCCGCAAGCTGCGTCTTGCCGCCGCCGCGATTGGCCCAGACAATGCAATCGCCCCCGCTGCCGGCAAAATCGGCGTTGTAGCTGTGCCACAGGTAATCCATCGGGCTGGCGTGGCCGGCACACACGCGGCGGTCGGGCGTTTTGATGTTCAGAAAACAGCGCACATACCGCAGCAGCTGCGCGCGCGTTTGCGGGCGATAAAGACGCAGTGATTCCTTTTGTTCTGACGTGCAGACAGACATAATGCTCCTCCTTTGTGGAATGATGTTCAAAAGTCAAAAGTCAAAAGTTAAATGTCAAAATAGGAAATAGGAAATTGACAATCGGAAATGCAACCCCCTTTCCTTCCTTCGCCCATCATTATACCACAGTTTACATCTGAACGCAAGAAAAATGCATCAACGCCAATAGAATTTACGGCAACGGCTGTGAATGCCCCCGAGGGGGCGATATCGGTAGGGGCGAACCTGTGTGTTCGCCCGCGGGTGTGTGTGTAACGTTGTGGAACAACCCCGACGCAGGGCAGACACGCAGGTCTGCCCCTACATGGTTTATTGCGTCCTTTTGGGACTTTTTAGCGCCCCCCAAATGTCCCTCTATCTATTAACCGGAAGAATCGGAAAAACAGCGGTGTTCTTCATTTTATACGCCGACGGCGTCGAGCTGGCGGCGGGCGTCGAGGTAGCTTTCCACATCGCCGGCGATGAGCTGGCGCAGCAAGGATTTGCGCAGCCGGGTGATGTTCATCGCGATGACCTTTTCTTCGACGGCCGCGGCGATTGCGCGGGCGGTCAGCGCGTCGATGTCGCCGTTGCGGCTCAGCGACGCGGCCAGGCGCGACTTGTTCCACTCGGCGGTCGGCTCATGGTCGTCCGGGTCGGCCAGCACCTCGATGCGCCGGCGTTTGAGCCGACGGGTCAGCCGGTAATGGTTCAGCGCGTCGGCGGCATTTGCAAAGCCGGTGGCCGACAGCACCGATTCGATCATCAGGTGAATCGCGTCGGCGGCGATCTGGCCGGATTCTTTTTGGCGGTACAGGTAGAATGTTACGGCCTCGGCCATCTGGTCGGCCGCAAACAGCGGCGCATCGCCGACCGCGGTCAGCGCGTGATGAAATGTCCCCAGCACCTTGGTGTGCAGGTACGGCTCGGTGTGGCCGTCGGCTTTCAGTACCCGAATCTGCATCCTTGTCATCCTTTCAAAGATGGTGCGGTTCAACGCACGTTATGAAAACAGGCCGGGGGTCTCGTTGGTGTCGGGCTCGGCGAAGGCCTGGTTGACCTCGTCCAAAAGGGCGTTGGCGTCGGTAAACTCCCGATACACACTGGCAAAGCGGATGTACGCGACCTTATCGACGGTTTTGAGGTGGCGCATCGCCCGCTGGCCGATGTACTCGGAGGCGACTTCCTTGTCAAAGTTGCGGAAAATGTCTTCTTCGATGCGGTCGGCGATCTCCTGAATCTGTTCGGCCGAGACAGGACGCTTATAACAGGCCTTTTGGAGTCCGGAAATGACTTTATACCGGTCATACGGGACGCGCGTGCCGTCCTTTTTGATGACGCTCAGTTTGACGCTTTCGCCGATCTTTTCGTAGGTGGTAAAACGCCGCTGGCAGGCCAGACACTCGCGCCGACGCCGGATGACCCGCCCGCCGTCGCTGGATCGGGAGTCGATCACTTTATCGCTGTCTTCTTTGCAGTAAGGACACCTCACGCCGGTCGTCCGCCCTCACAAAAAAAGTTTCACCCATACGATTATATAGACATTACACCTATCTTAACAACAATATATAGTGTGTCAATGGCTGTTTTTTGTTTTTTCTGCTTTTATGGGACGGCGGTGTGCTGTTGTGTGATAATGGATATTGCGTGTCGGCAGAAAAAAGCATTGAAACAAGCCGTCCGAGGCCGTACAATACGGCGACCAAGTTTATATAACGCCATTTAATACCGTCAATCCAAGAATATAGGCCATACCGCCATACGGGATACACCTGCGGCGGCGGCGGAAAGGATGCACCCAATGATGCACAGAGCGAAAATCACCTGGACGGCAGCGTTTGCGGCGGTATTGTGGCCGGCAATTTGTGCGGCCAGCGCCAACAAACCCATTGGCAGCCCCGAAGAGCCGCTCCAGCAGATGGTCAACGCCAAAACGTTTGGCGCCAAAGGCGACGGCGTTGCCGACGATACCGCCGCCATCCAAAAAGCGCTGAACTATGCCCAGACGCACGCACCGATCTGCTATCTGCCGGCCGGAATGTACCGGCTCAATGGTGCATTGACGGTTCCGGGCGGGGTAACGCTGCTTGGCGCCAGCGGGTCGGTCAACCACGGCAAGACGCCCAACGGCACAGCGCTGCTGATTTACGGCGGCAAAGGCGACGCCGACGGTCCGCCGGCGATCGTTCTGGAGTGGTCGGCGACGATCCGGCAGGTAACGATCCATTACCCCGAACAGCTTCCGCCGCCGGATGTAACGCCGTATCCGTGGACGATCCAGATTCGCGGCCAGCTTTGCCAGGTGCTGGATGTAGTCATGACCAATCCGTATCAGGCGATCGACGCGGGAACTTACAACAACGAGCTGCATATCATCCGCAACGTGTTTGCCTGTCCGCTCAAGATCGGCGTGTATGTCGATCAGGTCTATGACGTCGGCCGGCTGGAAAATGTGCATTTCAATCCCAATTTCTGGAAACGCTCGGAGCTGCCGCCCAAGCTGTCCGGCGGCGGTTTTACCCATAAAGACGACATTGACGGTTATCAGAACCGCCTGCTGTGCCCGTATCTGATGGATAACCTGATCGGCTTTAAGATCGGTAAAACGGACTGGCAGTACATCAGCAACTGTTTTGTGATCTTTGCCAAGATCGGCTTTTTGTTCGATGATTTCGGCAACGGCACCGGCAATTCACTGGTTACGCAGTCCGGGGCGGATGTCGGGCCGGTCGCGGTGGAGATCCGAAAGAGCCAGCCGCATGCGGGCATCCAGTTTGCCAATTGTCAGTTTATGGCCCATGTCATCATCGGCCCGGACAACCGCGGCCCGGTCAAAATCAGCAACAGCGGCTTTTGGCCGATCGAGCAGACAGGCCGGCAAATCACCAAAGAAGGCCCCGCCACGCTGATTTTGAACGCCTGCCATTTTGCCGATTGGGACATCAAAAACCAGGGCGAGCCCTGTATTTACGCCGCCGGCGGGCGGGTGTCGATAGCCGGCTGCGACTTTATGGCCGAAAAAACCGCCATCCTGTTTGACAACGGTCTTGTCGCCGGTACGGTTTACGGCTCACTGTTCCGCGGGCGCGAGCGGATCGTCAACAACAGCGGCATCGGGATTGAATCGGGCTTCAATACCGAACAATAACAAAAATCGCAACATTTTAGCCGAACGCCAGGATTGTTCGGAGTTCAAGCTTTAGCTTGAAATTTAATCAAGTTACACGCTAAAGCGTGTACTCCAACCGCCCGGCCTGAACGGTCATCATCTCTTTTCTTGCAGCGTTCTCCCCTCGCGGGACGCATGCCCATCCTGCGCGCTGATCTTGCATCAGATGCACACTACCCAATCAGCTTTTAGATAGGAAGCATCTGGTTCGCATCAATTCCGATAACGCTATCTTGCTATGGGGAGGATTTGTGCGATTTGGCTAAGTGCTGGAAATAGCGGATGGTTGGGGTGCGCGCGGACGGCGGCGGGGGTGGGGGTTTTCGCATCAGGGGCGAACGGTTGGGGCAAGGGCAGAAGGGGAGAGAAAGTTAAAAGTAAAAAGTAAAAAGGTAAAAGTGTGGAACAGAAGCGCGGCAGCGCAAGCTGCCCGATAGGGCGTTACTCTGTGGGTTACGCCATCCGGCCCAGCACCTAAAACCGATGACTGGGATTTTACGAGTTGCAACCTCTTGGGGCGGTTTTAGGTGCTGGGCTCGGCTTTTGTTAAAGAAAGGCAGGAGTGAATGATGGCATTTGAATTGAATATTTTTGCGGATGAGAAGTTGAAGGCGGGGTTTGTCCAGTGGCTGGTGGAGGAACAGTGGCCCAGCCAGCAGGAGCATTTCGGGCGGCTGTGGGATTATTACCAGAACCCGACGGTCGCGGCGGCGGCCGATGCGGACAGCCATGCCGTGCAGGCGCAGGAGACGGGGCTGCCGGTACGCATCACGGGACGGCGGTATCGTTCGACGCGCGAGGCGGCCTTCGGCAAGCCCGTCGCCGACATCCGACGCAAAGAAGTAGTGATTGAAAATGACATCGCCTGGCGGATCGGCGCGATGGTGGATTTTTTGTTCGGCAAGGGGGTGTCGTTTGTCAGCCGCGCCGCCGTTGGCCTCGAAAACCGCTTTAAGAATCTGCTCTATCTCTTTGGCTCGAGCGGCCTCGGCGGCGCGGCTGACAAACGACCCCCCCTTGCCGAACAAAAAATCCACCCTCGCGCCGATGCGCCAGGCGATGTCATTTTCAATCACTCCTTCTTTGCGTCGGATGTCGGCGACGGGCTTGCCGAAGGC
>JBFZBE010000151.1:0-2698 GCA_041308685.1 Phycisphaerae bacterium | reverse complement strand
GGGCGGACCGGGGGCGTTTATTGGTGAAGTGCATCGCAAGGCCGCACGGCTGGACGGGGGGATTGATATTGTCGGAGGAGCGTTTGACGTTGATCCGAAAAAATCCAAACAAATGGGACAACTTCTGCATTTGAGTCCTTCCCGCACCTATTCCGGGTATAAAGAAATGATCGCCGCGGAGCTGAAGCTGCCGGAAGGGCAGCGGATGGACTTTGTGTCGGTCTGCACGCCGAATTTTCTGCATTACCCGATGGCCAAAGACCTGTTGGAAGCGGGCTTTCATGTGATGTGCGAAAAGCCGATGACGATCGACGTCGCCCAAGCCAAGTCGCTGGTGCAGATCGTCAAAAAAACCAAACGGGTGTTCGGGCTGATGCATAATTATACCGGCTATCCGATGGTCAAGCTGGCGCGCGAAATGGTCAAGGGCGGCCGGCTTGGCAAGGTGCGTAAAATTGTCGTTCAATATCCGCAGGGGTGGCTGGCGACGGCGCTGGAGCGCACCGGCCAGCAGCAGGCATCGTGGCGCACCGATCCCAAACAGAGCGGCGGCTCCGGCTGCGGCGGCGATATCGGCACGCACGCCGAGAATCTGGCCGAGTATATCACCGGGCTGAAGATGACGCATTTGTGTGCGGAACTGACGACGTTTGTCAAAGGGCGTAAAGTTGATGACGATGTGAACTGTCTGGTCAAATACAACAACGGCGCCCGCGGCGTGCTGCACGCCAGTCAAGTGTCGGTCGGCGAAGAAAACAATCTGGCGATCTGGATTTATGGCGAAAAGGGCGGGCTGGAGTGGCATCAGGAGCATCCGAATTATCTGTATGTTAAGATGATGGGACAGCCCGAACAGGTGTATAAACGCGGCAATCCGTATGTGGGTGAATACAGTGCCGCAGCCGGTCGTGCGACGCGCCTGCCCAGCGGCCACCCGGAGGCGTTTATCGAGGCGATGGCCAACATCTATCGCAATTTCGCCGATACGGTGCGCAGCCGGATCACAAAGGTCAAGCCCGATCCGCTGGCGTTGGATTTCCCGGATGTCGAGGATGGGCTGCGCGGAATGCTGTTTTTGCAGACGCTGCTGGCCAGCGCCAAGAGCAGTCAAAAATGGACGGCGTTTAAGAAGTAAAAAGTCAAAGGTCAAAAGTAAAAAGTAAAACGGCAATAAGGAGAATTTGCGATGGCAAGACCTGTAACATTATTTACCGGACAATGGGCGGATTTGACGCTGGATACGCTGGCCAAGACGATGGCCGGGTTTGGATACGATGGACTGGAATTGGCCTGTTGGGGCGATCATCTGGATGTGTTCAAGGCGGCCGCCGACAAAGAGTACTGCAAAAAGCAGCGTGCGATTCTGGATAAGTACGGATTAAAACTGTATGCCATCAGCAATCATCTGGCCGGCCAGTTGGTCTGTGACCTCAACAATGACAGCCGTTCAGATATGTTCGCACCGGCGGATTGTGCGGGCAATGCCGACAAAAAGCGGGCGTGGGCGGTGGAGGCGATGAAGGCCACGGCGCGGGCGGCCAAAAATATGGGCGTCAGCGTCGTCAATGGGTTTACCGGTTCGAGCATCTGGCATTTTCTATATAGCTTTCCGCCGGTATCGGAACAGATGATCGAGGACGGGTTTGCGTTCTTTGCCAAGATGTGGAATCCGATCTTTGATGTATTTGACGAGTGCGGCGTGAAGTTTGCCCTGGAGGTGCATCCGACGGAGATCGCGTTTGATATTGTTACCGCCAAGCGGGCGCTGGCGGCGGTCAACCATCGCAAGACCTTTGGGTTTAATTTTGACCCCAGTCACCTGCACTGGCAGCTGGTTAGTCCGGTGCGGTTTTTGCGGGAGTTTTCGGACCGCATTTACCATGTGCATATGAAAGACGCTGCACTGCAGTTGGATGGTTATAGCGGGATACTGGCGTCGCATCTAAATTTCGGCCATCCGCAGCGCGGGTGGGACTTCCGCTCACTGGGACGCGGGGGCATCAATTTTGAAGAGATCATCCGAACGCTCAATCAGATCGGCTATAAAGGGCCGCTGTCGGTGGAGTGGGAAGATTGCGGGATGGATCGGATGCACGGGGCCAAAGAGGCGTGTGCGTTTGTCAAGAAAGTCGATTTTGAGCCGTCCACGTTTGTGTTTGATGCGGCTTTTGATAAATAGTCTATAGAACAAAACAAGAGTTTTCCATGAACAGGATTTACAAGCATTTTATCATCTCGGAGTTGTCGGTTGCGGTTTTGCTGACCGTGTCGGCGTTTGCGGTAACGGACGAAGAGATCGGCAAGATGCGGGCGGCGATGCCGGACAGTCCCGTTGTCGCGCCGCAGAAACCGCGAACAATGCTTGTTTTCAACTTGAGTAAAGGGTTTGGGCACAGCAGTATCCCCTATTGGGACAAGGCGCTGGAAGTGATGGCTGAAAAGACCGGCGCATTCAAGGTCGAATTCAGCGGCGAGATGACGGTGTTTACGCCGGAATCGCTTGCGCGGTTTGATGCGGTCTGTTTTAACAATACGACCAAGCTGGTGTTTGATGATGCACAGCGTGCGGCGCTGATGGAGTTTATTACGGCAGGCAAAGGGATTGTCGGCATCCATGCGGCGACGGACAACTTTTACGAGTGGCCCGAGGCGGCGATGATGATGGGCGGGATTTTTCAGGGGCATCCGTGGAATGCCC
>JBFZBE010000150.1:0-4932 GCA_041308685.1 Phycisphaerae bacterium | reverse complement strand
GGATGTGATCTTTACCTTCCCCGATGGGGCGAACACTGCCGACCTGTTTGCCCGCTGGCCCGGCACGGTGCGCATCCCCGACCCCCGCACCGTCCACTTACGGCTGGAGAAAAGCTATTTCGAACCGTCCACCCTGCTGGCGCTGCTGCGCAAGCTCTTCCGCGGATAAACGTTGAGAATTGTAGATTGTACATTGGATATTGGAAATTAAGCAAAAAAATAAAAACGCGGATTACACGGATTTTAAAATTCGAAATTTATAATTCAAACCGTTCCTACATTCCTACATTCTTATGTTCTTATGTTCTTGTGTTCTTGTGTTCTTCAGTCTGACTTCTGTGTAATCTGTGGACAAAAACTATTTCGCTGCAATCCTTATAACCTTTTGACTTTAAATTTTAGGTCAAATAGATCAGCGTTTTTTGCTGTAAGAGGTCGCTGACGATCTGGAGTTTTTCGCCGTTGGTTTTCCAGACGCGAAGGATGCTCTCGAATGCCGCCGCCTCCGGCACCAATTGGGTCAAGGCATTCGGACGTTCAAAGAACCACTGCCGCCGAAAGACCGTCCCGTCGGCCTGCGGAAAGACGGCCAGATAAAAGATGTCGCTTTCGACCAAATCCTGAAAGAAATGCGAGCCGAAGGACAAGTCCGGCGAAAGGTTGTCGCTGTCGTAGGCGACCTCGGCGATGGCCGTCACGCGGTTGATCTCCGAAAACGACACCGGCACGCCCAAGCTGGGGGTGCTGGTTCCCCAGCGTCCCGGCCCCATCAGCAGCGTCGGGCAGGCGTCGCGGTCGGCGATGAGCCGGTTGAGCTTGCCGATGATCCGCGCCAGCTCGTACTTTTGCGGCTGCGGCAGGGCGACATAGCCGGCCGGATCGACGTAGATCACACACGCCAGCGGCTGGCTGATATTGCCGCCCATCGTGCCGCCGGTCATCGACAGCAGCGTCTTTTCGGGCGCGATGGATGCGGGCGTCTGGACGTTGGCGCGCAGGCCTTTGGTCTGCAAAGGACGGCACTGAACCAGATTGATGTTCAGCCGGCCGTCGGCGGTGAAGTTGGCGGTAAACTCCACATCCACCGGATAAGCATAATACGTTTCCAGCGTTTTGAGCATCGCCTGCATCGTTTGGGCGAAGGGCGTTTCGGACAGCAGTTTTTTGAAGTCCGCCAGCCAGTAGGTACCGCCGTCGCGTCCCATCTGCCGCATCTGATCCTCGGCCTCATAGTCGCGCGACACGACCAGCTCCGACTGCACATCGGGAATCTCGCGCAGCAGGTCGTGCAGATCGACCGCGGCGTGGGCGTTCTGTGCGGCGTCCAGCACATCGACCTTGTGCTGCGAAAAGCGTTTGGCGTCCTTGCGTCCCGAATGCGGGCGGATCAGCGGGTCGTCCAGTGCGATCGTCTGCGGGTAGTCGTCCTCGACGCGGTTGACGGCGCGCGTGCCCAGCCCGAAGACCAGCCGCAGCATCCCGGCCTTGGGATCCAGATGCGGCCGCCAGACAAACGTGTTGTACGAGACGCCCACGCCGGCCAGGGTCGGAAAATAGTAGTGCTTGTGGTACTCGCCGGAGACGCGCTGGATCAGCAGCGCCATTTGCTCGTCCTGTTCGTCCAGCCCGCGGTTGAGCCGGTAGGTCAGGGCGTCCTCGCTCATCGTGCTGGCAAAGATATGCCGCATCGCCGTTTCGAACTGGGCGTAGCGCTCGTCCGGGCTGCACTGGTTGACCAAAAACAAACTTTCGTATTTTCCGGCAAAGGCGTTGCCGAAGGAATCCTCCAATAAGCTGCTGGAACGCATAATCATCGGCGATTGGCCGAAGTATTCGACGATCTCCTGAAGCCGCTGGCGGATCGGCTCGGAAAAGCGGCCTTTGAGCATCCGCTCTTTCAGTTCGGCGGCGGCCTCGAAATAACCCTCTTTGGTCTTTTGCCGCATAAACAGCTTCCACCAGCCATTTTCTACGATATAGGTATAGAACACGTCCGAGCCGATATAGAACGAATCGTGCGGTTCCAGGCGGTTCTGCCAGTCGCCGTCGGGGTCGTTGAGCAGGATGCGCCGGGCGATGAGCATACCGGCCGCCTTGCCGCCGATAAACCCGCTGCCGATCAGACGGCTTTTGATGGTCACCAAATCCTCCAGCGTCAGCGTGCGGGCGGCCAGCTCGCAGATGCGTTTTTCCTTGGCGACCATGATGCGGCAAAGCCGTTCGATAGTCTGCTGCACGTTGGGCAGTTGTTTGGGCATACCCAGCAGGTTTTCGGCCTCAAGGAACATTTTGTCCCAGTAATCCAATCGGCGAGAGGCGACATTGGCACCCTTTTGTGAAATATGCCACAATAGTTTGCTGGCCTCGATGCTGCTGGTAACCGGCAGATACTCGCTGCCTCTTTGAAAGTGCGGCAGAAACATTGTCGGCGCGTAGCGGTTCCAGACCTTCAGCGGGTGCACATACAGCCGCCCCTCGAAGTTGTACACATCCAGCAGCACCTGCGTGGTCTCGCGGATGCGGGCGATGGTGTGGTAATCGTGGTGGTTGCGCAGAATGCCGAAATAGGCCAGCGTGTCCAGCTCGTACAGGTAGGGGCAGGTGACCATAAAGAAGTTGCCGATCATCAAATCCGTCGCCCAGGCGCTCAGCAGGTCGGACAGGCAGTCAAAGACGTAATACGCCCCCAGCCCTTCCTCGGAGATGATGTTGTGGATCGCGGTCGAAAAGGTTTCAAACCCCTCGGTCGGGTCGAGCGGGCAGACGCGGATGGCCGGGTTTGGCTCGACGACCGGCTCGTGGGCGGCAAAGCGGATGTAGATGATGCGGCGGCCTTCCTGCAAGGCGCGGGCGACATACGGCCGCACATAGCTGCGGTAGTCCTCGACGCTGTCCACCTGCCAGACGACGTTGTCGCCCTTGAGCAAATGACACAACGCCGTATCCAGCCCCGGTATTCCTGTACTTGCCCAATTCGCCATCGATTTTCGTCTCCTCTATTTAGGTTCGATGCTATTGCCATTTCCAGTAATGGGGTTTTGTGGTTGACGTAAGGCAAAAGGAAAAAGGGAAAGGGTAAAAGGTCAAGGGAAAAGGAAAAATCACTGGCCTGTAACATCTACGGTATTGGCCAACCCTCTCCAGCACAAGAGAAACATCCCGTAGGGTGGATTATGCCCAACAAAACAACGTGTTTTGTTTCGCGAAGGTGGGCACGGCCCACCCTACAACCTCCGGAAGCATCCTGTTCCTTTTGCCTTTTTCCCTGTCGTTTTACCTTTTTACTTTTCACTTTTTACTTCGCCGCAAGGACGAAACGGTATTACTGGAAACAGCACTATCATACCCTGTTGGACGCGAAAGGTCAAAGGAGTAGTTCGGCAGTTCTTGGTTCTTCGATTCGCTGCCGGACGCCAGCGGCCAGCTTTACGTTGCTGGTTGCCGGGGTCTGGATGCTGGTTGCAAAGAATCAACTTTCAGGCATTTAACACCTTGACTTTTGAGGGGTTTGCGGTTACGCTGGAGCGATTGATGGATATTGATTTATTGTGGAGGCAATTTTGCGTATTTTATCCGGAATTCAGCCGTCGGGAAAACTGCACATCGGTAACTTTTTTGGCGCGATGCGGCAGCATTTGGCCTTGCAGGCCGACCACGACGGATTTTATTTTATTGCGGACTACCACGCGATGACCAGCAACCCCGCCCCGGCCGATCTGGCGCAGCGGACGCTGGAGGTCGCGATGGACTACCTTGCGCTGGGGCTGGACCCGAAAAAGACCGTCTTCTGGCGGCAGTCGGATGTGCCGGAGGTGACGGAGCTGGCGTGGATATTGTCGTGCATTACGCCGCTGGGACTTTTGCAGCGCTGCACCAGCTACAAGGACAAGGTCGCGCAGGGGTTATCGCCCAACCACGGCCTGTTTGCGTATCCGGTCTTGCAGGCGGCGGATATCCTGATCTTTGACAGCAACCTTGTGCCGGTCGGCGCCGACCAGAAGCAGCACATTGAGGTTACGCGCGACATCGCCGAGAAATTCAATCTTCAATACGGCCAGACGTTTGTCATCCCCGAAGAGCATATCTTAAAGACCGTCGCCGTCGTGCCGGGGCTGGACGGCCGCAAGATGAGCAAAAGCTACGACAACACCATCGAGATTTTTGAATCCGAATCGTGTATGAAAAAAAAGGTGATGCGCATCGTGACCGATTCGACGCCGGTCGAGGAACCCAAAGACCCCGACGCCTGCAATGTCTATGCGATGCTCAAGCTGGTCGCCGAACCGGCCGAGCTGGCCGAATGGCAGGACAAATACCGCACCGGCGGCACCGGCTACGGCGCGGTCAAGAAACGCACCGCCGAACTGATGAATGCGTACTTTGCCCCCTACCGCCAGAAACGGCAGGATATTGAGAACGATCGCGCCTATGTCGAGGACGTGCTGCGCGACGGCGCCCGCCGCGCCCGCCAGGCCGCCAGAGTAACCCTGCAGCGCGTGCGCGACGCGGTCGGGCTGGGAGCGATGCGCAATGCGTGAGAATGAAAAGCTCATCACGATCGCCCGTTTTGAAAACAGCTTTGAGGCGGATTTGGCCAAATTGGCGCTGGAACAAGAAAATATCCCCTGTCATTTGGCGGGTGTCGGCGTAGCGGTCAATATCGCTTATCCGGCAGTGATCTCTATCCAACTGCAAGTCTTTGAAAGCGATGCCGAACGCGCCCAAGACCTGCTGGATAATCCGTTGCCGCTCGACGAGACCGATTTATTTGAGGAAACGGAATGAGCGAATACCGCGTCAATCTGGATGTGTTTGCCGGGCCGCTGGATTTGCTGCTGTACCTGGTGCGCAAAGAAGAGGTCGATATCTACGACATCCCCATCGCGAAGGTTACGGCGCAGTACATCGCATACATCGAACTGCTCAAGGGGC
>JBFZBE010000149.1:0-7024 GCA_041308685.1 Phycisphaerae bacterium | reverse complement strand
AATCCGTCCTGCCGTTTGCCGCGGCTGTCGCGCATCTGCACGGTGCGCGCCTGCAAACCGGCCTTTTGAAGCTGTCGTGTCAGCTCATCCCGAAACAGTACACCCTGCTGTGCGGCGTCCTGCGGCAATTCAAATTTCGGCACGCGCTCGGCCAGTTCCTTGTACCGGATCGCCCCGATGCCATGCCGGATGCCGGTCAACTGGTCAAGCTCTTTTTTCAGACGGCTGTGTTCGCTGCGCAGGGCGTGATAGCCGTCGAGTGTCGGTTCGATCAGCACAAACCAGCCGACGATGGCCGCGGCGGCAATCGCCGACCACTTTAATGTGCGTTTATCGCGTTTTGTCAGAGGTTTCATTGTTTTGACTTTGTATAATAGTGGTAATGAAATTGCAGTGTAAACCGCACCTGGCCGGTTTTGTCGTCCAGCCGGGGATCGATCAATTGCACACCGGAAACGCCGACGCGCTCGGCCAGCCGTTTTTGAAACCCATACACCTGATCGTAGCCGCCGGCCGAGGCCGTCAGACGAATGGGCTTTCCGGCCTCAAACTCGATTGCGTCCAGCAGCAGGCCGTCGCGGCTGTCCTGGATCGTCATCAGCAGTTCCAATACATCCAGCCGGATGCGGGCGACGGATTGGCGGTAAGCTTGCCGCTGGAGGATCGTCTTGGCGCTCAGTCCATCCGTCTGTGCGGCCAACTCGCCCCGAAGCTGGCCGACGCGCATCTTCAGCCCGATGTAATGCGCCGCCAGACACACCAGCATCAGTACGCCGACGATCGCCAGTGATTTCAGCCGCCGCCGGCGCTGCTGTCGTGCGGCCTTCTGCGGCGCGGCGGCACGGCGCGACTGCAAAAAGTCAAACCCCTCGCCGGCGCCGGCCAGCCCCAGCATCGCCAGCCCGGTTGCCTCGGCGGACAGCTCGCCGGACGACCACTCGGCGGTCAATCCCGCCGCGTCGATGGCCGCCGCATCCGGCGAAAGCGTTTGTACCTGCCAGCCCGCCTGCGAAAGCATGGCCGTGATGTTCTGCATCAGCGGTGTATGGTTTGGCCACAGGCATACCGGCAGCGAACGCGGCGCGATGGCCTGCATTTCCAACTGTATCTCCTGGATCGTCATCGGCTCGGCCTCAACCGGTACGATCGCACAGTGGGTCATCACATCGCCTTCAAATCGCGCCAGCAGGACGCCATCGGCCCGCCGCCGCAAAAGAAGGAATGTCGGCGGTACCGCGGCAAAAAACGCCCGCACAAACAGCCCCATTCCCGCTGCATCCGGCGTCAGTGCGGCAAGTTTTTCATCCAGCGATCCGATTGCCGCCGTTGCGTCGCGCCGCACCGCAGCAACTGTGCAGTCCCAGCCGTGGGCTGTCGGCGACAGCTGCCAGGCCAGATGCAATTGATCGGCTGACAGCGGCAGTTTGGCCTCGGCCTGTGCGGCGATGAGGCGCGGCAGCTTGGCTGCATCCGCCGGCGGCAGCGTCAGCGATAAAAACCGAATCTGCGACGCTTCCAATCCCGCAAGGATCGGCATCTCCACGCCGCCGCCGACCTGTGCGATAAAACGCTGCATCTGCCCGTCAATCCCATCGGCTGGATTCAAAACCGCCGCCTGTGTCTGAATCCCGCCGTCCGGACGGCGTACAATCGCCGCCGCCCACGCCTTGCCCAATGCGGTCGCTATCGTTATTGCCGCCGCCTGAGGCGGCACAAACTGATCCTCTGTTGTTTTGTTCACTGACGGAGTCCTTCATGCCAATAATAAATCTGTCCATCGGCCAGGTCACGGTTCACAACGGCCTCGACACGATACCGCAGGCCTGTTGCTTCTGAAACCGCCGTTACCGTTACTTCAAACACACTGGATCGCACGGTCAGACGGTCGATAAATTTTTTCAGTTTGGCCTCGCTCATACCGGTGGTTTGTGCCAATTCGGCCAGGTTGTTAAACGCGCCGCCGCGGCCCTCGCGTGCGGCGATGATATTCTCGGCCAGTTCACGATCGCCCTCGAAGAACGCCGTCAGCACCATCAGGCCGGCGGTATTGATATTGAGCTGGCCGCGGATCGACGAGCGGCCGGTAACGGTCAGTTTGTCGCAGTGGGCCAAGACGGTATTCCAGTCCGGCGGCGTCGCAGGCGGCTGGTTTTGTGCGGCGGTTGGCGTTTGGCCTTGACTGCGGCCAGAACCGTCTTGTGTCGGCTGCGGCTGGCCTTGCGGCTGTGCGGACTGCGGCTGCGGTTGGGATGTCTGCTGCTGTTGCGATGGCTGCTGTGTCTGTGCCGATGAACCGCCGGACTTGCCGGACAACTCCGCCAGCGATCGGAACGGGCGATTTTCAATGATCCACCGTGCCTGCGGCTCGCTGAATCCGGCATTTTGCAGCGCCTGTGTTTCGGCACGATTGACATTGATCCGTGTGCCGCCGCTGTCGTCTGTATTCGGTGAGCGTGACCAGCAGGTCAGGTCATACATCCAGCCGTCGTTATCCGCTGACAGCGGCCCGCGTTCCGGGTCGCCGTAAAAGAAGCTCTCTTGGACGCCTCGCACCCGCAGCAGTTCGCGCGTCGTGCGGATGCGGCTGTTTCGCGCCCAGTAGCCCGGCTCCAGATTCAGATAATAGCCGCTTTCGGCGCCGCCGGCGCGGATATCGTCGTCGTCGTCAACCCAGTCCAGAATACTTGCGGCGATATCCTCGGTCATATCCGGCAGCCAGACAAACTGCTCGATATCCGTAGTGTTGACGTTGAGCCGTGAGGCCGCGTCGGTGATCCGAATGGTGACTGTTGCGCCCTCTATCGGCAGCGATTCCAATTCCGCCGGATTATCCGCCCAAAGGTCGGTCAGCCCGTCCACATCGCGTTCATCGTCCAGCAGCAGGGCGATGGCGGTCTCCACGCCGCCGCGCGCCGCCCACCGGCAGCGCTGTTTTTCGCTTTCGACCTGACTGATGCGGCTGTCGAGTATGCTGGTCTGGGCGGCCACACTGACCAGCGCGATCATCAGTGTCGAGACCCACAGCACCGACACCAGCGCCAGCCCCAACCGCACCGACCGATTTTTTTTATTTAGTTCCAGCATTATTACTGATCTTAAAAAAACAACCGAAAAGTAACATAAAATTCGAATATCGAATGTCGAAATACGAAACAAACTCGAATATCAAAAATTCAACATGCAAAAAACAGCATCGGCCAACAGCCGATTCCTCACTTTTACCTTTTCACTTTTCACTTTTCATTTTTTACTTTTATTGTACGCCCGCTTCCGGCTCGCTGAATTCCACCGCGGCGCCGGCCTCGGTGCCTTCCATTTCGCTTTCGTCCAGCACCTGCTGCCAGATGCGCGGAAAGGTAACGACCGCTTGTCGGGCAAAGATGCGTTCCTTGCCGTTTTTATCAACGACTTTGGCCGCCAGCGACAGTTCGATCAATTGCGGAAGCTGCCGCTGTTCTACCGCCCAGGTCATTGACCACTCGGCGCCGTTAAAATACCGCACGCCCCAATACGCCGTATGTTCTGACAGCCGCGTCAATATCCCGCCGGCGGTCTGAGTGCGTTCGGTTTCGATGCCGACAATCGGACAGACGCGGCGGTTCAACGCCGTCTTGCCGTCGGGCCCTTCGGAAAACAGGTATTCGACCTCATACACGTCGCCTTCCGGCTGGTCAGGCCGGGCTTTGACCGTGCCGATGGTGCGGAACCGCATCCGCGGCACAGCAACGCCGTCGCGTTCTTCAGATAATCCTTCAAACATCAGCTCGCGGCGGTCGCGGTGCATGTTGGCCATATCCTGCCGCATCAGATCGACAATGTACCGCAGTTCATCCATGACCTCGGTCGCCTCGTCCAGATTGCCGCGGGCGCTGGTTACGCTGACCAGTCCGCCGACGGCCACCAATGCCAAAAACGCCGTGATCACCGACGCGGCCATCAGCTCCACCAGCGTAAAACCACTCGATTGAAAATTGACGATTGACGAGTGACGATTTATTTTAGTTCGTAGTTCGTAGTTCGTAGTTTTCACTTACATACCTACATTCTTACATACCTACATACTTGTATTTTCCGCGGCGGCTTCGTCCTCAACCATCGACGGCTTGCCGCACAGGCGGGTACGGCACTGGACACGCCGCGGCCGGCCGCCGCCGTCCCATTCCATCGACAACGTTACGTCGTACAGGGCCGTAATGCCGGTCTCGGCGATCTGTGCCGACCATCGCCACTGACGGCCGTCCTGACTGGTAAAAAAACCGCTGGTCTGGCCGCTTTGCCGCAGCGCATCGACGCCGGCCATATCGATCAAAACCAACTGCCGTTCGATATAATCCCACGCTTTTTCGTGCTCCTGGTTGAGCCGCACCGCCCGCAGCGAACCGGCGGACAGACTGCACACCGTCATAACGGCTACGCCCAGCAGCGATGCGGCCAGTACAGTCTCCAGCAAACTGATGCCGGACTGTTTATGCGGTTTGTTATTTTTCATAACGTCTGATCCAGGTCAATGCGGTCGGTCTGTGCGGCGTCTTCTTCCGGTTCGTACAAGGCCGCCCGGCCGGTCGCGGCGCTGATCTGTACCGTATAGCGGGCGGTGCCATTGCCTAACTGTACGGTTGCACCGTCGGCACTGCCGTCCGGGCGAAAAGCGATCGTTTCGGAATCCGTCGGCGATTCGGCGGCCGTCATTTGTGCCGCCACTGCAACCCGTTCAAAAGCGACCGAATCGGCCAGTTGCGCCGGCCGGTTCCAGAGGTTCGAGACCTGCGTCGTTTCGCCGGTGTCCGCGTCGTCCTGAGCGACAAAAAATGTCCTGTTTGTCCGGTCGATGACCAACCGGCACGTTTGGCCGCTTTCAATGGCACGCACCCGCGCATACCGCGCCGCCAGGAAAAACTGCTGCGCGTTTTGCCGCAGCGCCGAGTGCCGCCACGATTGCGCATAGCTGATAAACGCCGCCGCCGAAAGCAGCGCAATCAGCCCCGCAACCGCCGTCAACTCGATCAGCGTAAACCCGCTGGATTGACGATGGGCGATTGACGATGGACGATTTTTTTTGCCACAGATTAACACCGATTATCACCGATTTTTGAAAGCACTGTGTTGAAAAAAGACGCCGCCTTTGGCGGCCTCCACACTTTTACCTTTTTACTTTTAACTTTTCACTTAGTCATTGTAGATGTCCGCATTTTCGCCCTCGCCGCCGTCGGCACCGTCGGCGCCCAAGCTGATCAGGTCAAAACTTCCGACATTGACCGCACCTTCGGCCGCGTACACAAAGGGCTTATCCCACGGATCGTTCAGATCGCTGCGTTTGCAGTAGGGGCCGCCCCATTTGCCTTCCACATCCGCAGGGGCGGCCAGCAGCGCCTCCAGCCCCTCGGTGTCGGTCGGAAATCGCCCGCAGTCGTAATGAAACCGCGACAGCGCCCCTTCGACAATGCCCATCTTGCCCCGTGCAATGTCGTGTTTGGCTTTGCCCAGCCCCTTGAACGCCCGCGGCACCACAAAAACCGCCAGCAGTGCGATAATCATCGCCACCGCCACCAACTCAATAATCGTAAATGCTTTTTGTCGTCGTCTCATACTGGTATCCTTTATTAAAATGGCAATTCAGCACAAGCTTCCAGCGTCCAGCAACCAGCTTCCAGCTTTTTAGCTGACGGCTGGGAGCTGATCGCTGGACGCTTTTTTTACAATACACTTAAGTCCATTCCGACAATCGGCAGCAGCGTAGCGACGATGATAAAAAAGATCGCGCACGCCAGCAGCAGGATCAAGATCGCCGGAAACAGCGCCAAAAACCGATTCATCACCGTATCGGCCGCTTCATCAAATGTTTCGGCTGCCGACAGCAGCAGCTCATCCATCCGACCAGTCTGTTCGCCCATCGCGGTAATCTGCACCAGTAGCGGCGGAAACATCCCAGACTGCTCCAGCGGCTCGGCCAGCGGCCGGCCGGTCTTGACCTGGGCGGCCACCTGGTCGATCTGTCGCCCCAGCGCCTCGTTGCCGAGCGTATCGCGCACCACCTGCAGCGATTCAAGGATCGTTACGCCGCTTTTGGTCAGCGCCCCCAGGGTGCGGGCAAACCGTCCGACCGCAAGCGTCCGCACCACCGGCCCGAACAGCGGCAGCCGCAGCTTAAAGCCATCCCACTGAAAGCGACCTTCCGGCGTCTGTTTCCACTTATTAAAGAACGCCAGCCCCACACCGATGGCAATCACGCACAGCCAGCCCCACTGTACCATAAAATGACTCAGCCCCATCAGCAGCCGCGTCGGCAGCGGAAGCATCGCCGGGCTGATGCCGATAGTGCCGATGATCTTGGGCAGCACCCAGACCAAAATCACAATCATCGACAGCACACCCACCGACAGCACAAAGATCGGATAAGCCGCGGCATTGATCAGGTTGCCGCGAATCTTCTGCTCGCGGTGTTTGAGCTTGACCAGTTCTTCGGCGGTCTGTTCCAGAATGCCGCCAGTCTCGCCGACCCGCACCATCGAGATCGACAGCCGGTCAAACAGCTCCGGCCGACGGCTCATCGCCTCGCTCAAGCTGTCGCCGCCGCTGACGGCCGCGACCAGCTCCTGCATCAGGTCAATCCCGGCCTGCTTTTGCTGCTGGGCCTTGATGATCTCCAATGCGTTGACCATCGGCAGGCCGGCCTTCAGGGCGGTCGCCAACTGGCTGAGCATCGCCAGCAGTTCTTTACGGCTGACACTGCCGCCCGGACGCAGGGATGCTGCACCGCTGAACACCGAAGCGCCCGCGCCGCTGTCCGGCTTGCCCTCGGCCAGTTCCAGCACAAATCGACTCTGCTGAGCCAATTCGGCAATCGCCGCTTTGCGATCCGGCGCATCGACCGAACCGGCCACCGCCTGCCCGCCCGCATCCACTGCTTTGTAGTTGTAGGTTGCCATTTTTTATATGTTACAAAAACAAATTAAGAATTGAGAATGAAGAAAGGCAATTTTCTACTCCATTCTTAATTCATAGTTCTTCATTCTTCTTCCACTCC
>JBFZBE010000148.1:0-3158 GCA_041308685.1 Phycisphaerae bacterium | reverse complement strand
GAGAAATGCTGGCATAAAATTTGCTCAACAACTCGTTATCGCGGAATATCGGTGTGCTTTTTATGGAGATGTAAAGCAAATGAATCTGGATGCAGTTTTCACAGTGCCGACAACGCCGGCGCACGGCCAGTCGGCCGATGGGCTTTCCCGTCCTTTACGCCCGTCACCGTGCGGTTCGGATGTTTCTGAACAAGCAGAGGTGCAGTTGCAGGATAACGATGCCGTTTATCCGCAGGCCGGCGATTTTAAGATGGCTTTGCGTAAACGTCTAAGCCAAAATGTGGCTGAAAAAGACAAAAAAAATAGTAAAACTGAAAATCCAGTCGAACTGGCGCAGGTTGTTGCCGTGGATTTGACATCCGCCCTGCCGAATGCTTGTCTTACGCCGGTAAAAGCAGCACGGCCTGCGGCGGCCGTCAATGATCCACAGGCATACCCCAAACAAACGCCCAATGCCGTTGCCCCCAAAGTTGCCGCTGCGGTAAATCCAGATAAATCTAAAACACAATCCGCCGTTAATGCTCCGTTATCGGAAGCGACGGGGAAGGGTGCTGCCGAACAGCCGGAGGCCGTGCCGCCAAAGATAGCCGCAACCACCGCAAAGGCATCCGAAAATCCATTCAAGCCAAAAACGTTGACAGCGCAGGCAACTGAATTGCCAAAATCCAACGCGGCTGAAAACAAAACCAACACCCCAGCCATTTCGACGCCGTCCAAGCCGGATACCGCGGTCGTGTCGATTGCCCACACAGAAAACCGTTCCACTTGGCCGCAGCAGGCAGGATTGGAACCATCCGCTGCGCTGTCTTCGGCGGCGGCGATGAAATCATTTGTCCGGCCAATACAGCATAACGCACCGGAGCAAACATCCACCGCAACCCCAACGGACTCTTCGCCGAAAAAAGGCAAACAAGAAGTGGGAAAATCTCTGTCTTCTGCAACGTCCCAATCGGCATCCTCCGCCGTCGGTAAGGATGCTTCTATCAGCGAAACCCACAGTGCTGTTGCCCCCCTTGAACAACTGGGACGGTCGTTTCGTGCCGCCGAGCCGATGTCGGCATTGACGGCCCCTGCGCAAGCCGCCACAGTCCAAGCGGTCGGCCAAGCCGCATCGGTTCGTCCGGTGGACCAGATTGTACAGAACTTTCAATTGCGCACGTTCGGCGTCGAGCAGGAAGTGCGTATGACACTGGCTCCACAGGAATTGGGGGCGATCCGCCTGACATTCCGCCAGGTCGACGGCGAGGTGGTCGGTCTTCTGGAAGTACAAAAAAACGACACCCGCCGCGATATCGAACAATCACTCGGCCAACTGACAGCCGCCATGGAAAATGCCGGCGTACAGATGCGCCGCATCGAGGTCGTCCCCTGGACAAGCGGCAACCAACAGCAGCCGCAGCGCAGCGACGCCGGCAATCAGGGATTCGACCCGGCAATGCATCAGCAGATGCATCAATCCGCCGAGGAACGCGCCGCACGCTACGGTTCTTCGCGGCCGAACAGCGGCAGTTCCGACACGCCCCCGCCATCGCCCTCATGGACGCATGACCCCTCGCACGCCGAACAAGCGGGGCTGAATTTGTTTGTTTGATACGCAAAACCGTGATTATTGTCTTGACAGAGCATCTTGCGTTAGTTATAATGAGTGTTTTGTAAATGGAATCGCAGACATCTTTCGAACCTCGCCTGTAATTGGCGCCGTTCGAAATCTGCCTGCATGGCTGAAAGGGTATCCATCGATGAACGCCGAGCATATCCGGCAGATTGAGCGTGTACTGGGTCATACGTTTGCTGATCCCGCCTATCTGGAAGAGGCCTTCACACATTCCTCTGTCGCCGGCGATCCGCTCAAAAGCAATGAGCGGATGGAGTTTCTGGGTGATTCGGTGCTGGGGCTGGTGATCTGCCGGGCACTGTACGACCGTTTTCCGGGCTACCGTGAAGGCGACCTGACAAAGATCAAAAGCATGCTGGTCTCGCGCAAGACCTGCGCTCAACTGGCCAACGATCTGGGATTAACGGATCATTTGCGGGTGGGCAAAGGGACGGATAAGTCGCGCGCTATTAACGGGTCTATCGCCGCCGGCTGTCTGGAAGCGGTCATCGCGGCGATCTATCTGGACGGCGGTCTGGAAGTTGCCGGCAAGTTTATTCTGCGGCAGTTTGACCCGTTGATGGAACAGACCAATTCCGAACAGCACCAGAATAACTTCAAGTCCGTACTGCAGCAGCACTGCCAAAAAGTCTTCAACCATACGCCAATCTATGAATTGCTGGATGAAAAAGGCCCCGACCACAACAAGTGTTTTGAGATCGGCGTCGTTGTTGAGCATCGGCGGTTTCCCAGCGCCTGGGGCGTCACCAAAAAAGACGCCGAGCAATTGGCCGCCCGCAACGCCCTTGTGGAATTAGAGCAGATCAGCGCAGACGATTATAGCGTGTAGCCACGCGGCATCTATTGTCTAATGCCTTTACTGGAAATGATGCTGAATCGCCGTCAGATGCCAGACCACAATTGCCAGTACACCCAGCACTGTAACCAGCAGCATACACAGCTTAATGATGGTTGGCAGCAGACGGTTATGATCGCGGTGGAAGGGACATTCACTGCCCGTCGGGCTGACCTGCCGGCGCGCGGCGGAACAATTCGGAGCGGCGGTGCGGATCACCCCGTAAATCCTGCGAATGACCCAATACGTCCATACCGAACCGAGCCAGCCGGCGCCCCAGAAGGTCAAAAATCCCATCAATCCGCTGCATACCCCCGCACCGGCGCAGATGCCCCACAACTTCCAGCGTGGCAGCTTGACCCAAAAGTTTTCCGATGTCGTATCGGGTGTTTCCGAAACGGCCTGGTCGTTTTGCACATTGCCTATCGCAGCCTGGGCGATTTGCATTTCTTCACTGGCAAGACTGCTGCTCAGCCGCACCAGAGAGCTTTGCGTCTGATCGGCCGCGGCTTTAGCATCCAACTGCTGACGGGCGCTGCGGTCCAGATGCAGGGTTAAAAACACCCCGACAAACGCGCCAAACAGCATTCCCAGCAGCGCTAAGTTCTGGATAATCTCTTTGTCTTCACGTCGGATAATCGGCATATCGTTTTCAGAGTCCATCGTTCTTGATAAAATATACAAAACACTCCCCCGCCCGGCAAATCC
>JBFZBE010000147.1:0-4261 GCA_041308685.1 Phycisphaerae bacterium | reverse complement strand
GTTGAGAATCCACTCTTTAGCCATGGGCCTCCTCGCTGTACGTCAAGAATCGCTGCTTGTGCCGAAAGTCCATCGCCAAATCGACTTTGGCCATTTTGTTTTTTAACAAATGAGCATTGATGAATGTTTTGTTCTTTAAATAGAGATAACACAGCAGATTTTTATCGTCGTCGTATTTGACGGTGTCAAACTTCAAAAAAACCCGCTGTCCCTGGAGTTTGTTCTGCAAGAACTCGGCGGCCTTGCCGTTTTTCTTTGGGTCTTGGCGAATACCGATCAGCCGAATCTTTACGTTGTTGTTCAAAACCATCTGTTCGGGTGACAGCACCTGTTTTATCGTAAAATAATCCTGTCGGTCGGGTGTTTCTTTATCGATGCGGGATCCGAATGACATGTTTTTGGGATCCATTTTCTTCTCGACCTTGACGGGGTCTTTGAAGAGGTAAGGCAGTTTTTGTATGGAATCGGTGTAATTGCCGCCTTTGTGGCCATGATCAAACTTAAATTCGGAGTCCTCAAAAAAGTTTCCATTTTCGGCGCCGGTCTTTTTTCGGATAATCGGCATAAATTCATCGTTGACTTCATAGCCGATGGAGCATCGCTGCCGATTTTTAGCCGCTAACGTGGTTGTGCCGCTGCCCAAAAAGGGGTCCAGCACCGTATCGCCGACAAAGGTGAACATTCGAATCAGCCGGCCGGGCAGTTCCTCCGGGAACATCGCCAAGTGCTGATCCTGCCGTTCGCCGGCAAAGTTCCAGTGTCCCGAAAAATAAGTGTTCCATTCATCCGTCGTCATTTTGGATGCTTCTTTTTGTTTATGAGAAACGGGCTTGGATTTGCCCGGTTTTTTGAACAGCAGGATAAACTCATAATCCAGTTTCAGGATACCGTTGCGCGGATAGGGAAACGACCCCATAATCGTTGCCCCGCCGGTGGTATTGCAGGTCGTAACCTTTTGCCAGATCACCGCGCCCATATAATCAAAACCGACGGTTTCGCAGAACTTGATGATCTCGGTTCGAATCGGGATGACCTTGTACCGCCCGTAATAGACCGACCTTGCGAATTGATCGCCGATATTGACGCACAGCCGACAGCCATTTTCCAGCACGCGATAACATTCATTCCAGACCAAATTCAGATTGTTGATATAATCTTCATAAGAATCATTATATCCGATTTGTTCGGCGGTTCCGTAATCCTTCAATTGCCAATACGGAGGCGAGGTGACGACCAACTGCACACCTTGATCGGGAATGTGCGACATCCGCCGCGAATCCCCGCAAATAATGGTATGTGTCGTCTTCATAGTCGCTTTCGTACTCACAAATAGTCAATCGTCAAAAATCAATAGTCAATCTTCTTGGCATCGCCCCAGAGCATTTCGAGGTTGTAGTAGTCGCGGTACTTGGCGTCAAAGACATGCACGACCACCGAGACAAAATCCAGCAGAATCCACTGTCCTTTATCGTAGCCGGCGGTGCCGAAACATCGGATGCCGAATTTCTGCTTGGCCAGCAGGGCGATCTCGTCGGCGACGGTGCGACTCTGGCGGTCGCTGGTGCCGGTGGCAATCAGATAATAATCCGTCGCCGGGCTGATCCCCTGCAAGTCCAGCAGCACAATATCCGTGCAGTGCAGGTCGCGGGCGATCCGGGCGGCCTCAATCGCAAACTCCCGATCGCCGGGCGGCGGCGGGGCGACCACTTTTTTGGCGACGGCCTTTTTGACGGTTGTCTTTTTGGCAACGGCCTTTTTAACCGTCTTTTTAACGGCTTTTTTTACTGTTTTTGTCGTCTTTTTGGCGACTTTTTTTTCTGCCATCGGCTGCTTTCTGCTTCAAAAGGGTAAAAAAACAAGGGCGTCCGCTGTCTGCGAACGCCCCTTAATCTTACACGAATTTCACCGTACCGTCAACCGCCGGCTTAATTGCCCGCGCCAGAAAGCCTGTTGAGCCATTCGGTAACGACCGGTGAGAACTTGACAACCACGCCGCTGAACACGACGCTGACCATCGTCATCAGCTTGATCAGGATGTTCAAGCTCGGCCCGGCGGTATCCTTGAACGGATCGCCGACCGTATCGCCAACCACGGCCGCCCCGTGAACGGGGTTCTTGGTGCCGTCCGGCAGCTTCTTGCCGCCGTGAGCGCCTTTTTCGATGTACTTTTTGGCGTTGTCCCAGGCACCGCCGGCATTGTTGAGCGTAATGGCCAGCACAAAGCCCGCGGTCAACCCGCCGGCCAGCAGCCCCATCACGCCCGCCACATCCAGCAGCAGACCCGTAATCACCGGTACAACAATCGCCAGAGCGGACGGCACGATCATTTCACGCTGAGCGCCGGCGGTGGAGATCGCCACGCAGCTGGCGTAATCCGGTTTGCCCTTGCCTTCCATAATCCCCGGAATCTCGCGGAACTGTCGGCGGACTTCATTGACCATCGCCCCGGCCGCACGACCGACCGCCTTCATCGTCATCGCACAGAACACAAACGCCATCATCGCCCCGATAAACAGACCGCAGATGAGTTTGGGGTTCATAATCGTCAGGTCATAAGCCGCGACGAAATCGGCAATCGAGGCCGTCTTGGCTTCCAGCTCGGTAAACGTGCGTGTGCCGACCTGGAACAGCCCATCCGGGCTAAGGTGTGCCAGTTTTTTGATCCAGATGCGGAGTTCTTCGATGTAGGCCGCCAGCAGCGCCATCGCGGTCAAGGCCGCCGAACCAATCGCAAAACCCTTGCCGGTTGCTGCGGTGGTGTTGCCCAGTGAATCCAGCGCATCGGTGCGTTTGCGGACTTCCGGTCCCATGTGCGCCATTTCAGCGTTGCCGCCGGCATTGTCGGCGATCGGGCCATACGCGTCGGTCGCCAGCGTAATGCCCAGCGTTGAAAGCATACCCACCGCGGCAAAGCCGATGCCGTATAAGCCCATCGACATATCCGAAAAACCGCCGGCAAATGCATACGCGCAGATGATACCAATCACGATCGTAACGACTGACCAGCCCGTTGAGAACATACCCACGGCGATACCGTCGATGATGGTTGTGGCCGGGCCCATCTTGGCCTGATCGGCGATGCCCTTGGTTGGGCCGTATTCGTCGGAGGTGTAGCGTTCGGTGATCTGGCCGATGATGACGCCTGCGATAAGGCCGGAAACGACCGACCCGAAGATGCCCCAGGTGATCATCCCCATCTGGGCCATAATCGCCAAAGCGATCAGAATGAACACCGAACTGCCCAGCGTACCCATCAGCAGAGCGGTCAAGAGGTTCTTCTGCGAAGCGCCTTCTTTGCACTTGACCATAAACATTCCGGCGATCGACAGCAGAATACCGATACCGGCCACGATCATCGGCGCCAGCACCGCCATCAGTTTCTGATCGGCAGGCAGCGCCAAGGCGGCGCCCAGTGCAGCGGTTGCCAGAATCGATCCGCAGTAGCTTTCATACAGGTCTGCGCCCATACCGGCCACATCGCCGACGTTATCGCCGACGTTGTCAGCGATGGTGGCCGGGTTACGCGGATCGTCTTCCGGAATACCGGCCTCGACCTTACCCACCAGGTCGGCGCCGACGTCAGCGGCCTTGGTATAGATGCCGCCGCCGACGCGAGCAAACAACGCCTGCGTTGAAGCGCCCATACCAAACGTGATCATCGTGGTGGTGATATACATCAGCTTATCGTCGGCTTCCATCCCCGCACGCACCAGCGTCAAGCCCATCCAATGCAGACCATTGGTCATATTGTCGGCGGTGTAAACGACCTTATCGAGGATCAGATACCACAGCGAGATATCCAGCAGGCCGAAACCCACCACAACCAGACCCATCACGGCACCCGAGCGGAAGGCCACCTGCAAGCCGCGGTTAAGCCCTTCGCTGGCGCCCTGCGCAGTACGACTGGAAGCATTGGTCGCGGTATTCATACCCAGAAAACCGCAAATGCCGCTAAAAATACCACCGGTCAAAAAGGCGACCGGAACAAACGGGTTCTGGATGCCGTAATACGCCAAGACCGCAAAAATACCCACCAAAATGGCAAATACGATGGCGACAACTTTATACTGACGTTTCAGATAGGCAAACGCGCCTTCTCGGACGTGCTGAGCGATCTCGATCATCAATGCCGTGCCGGCCGGGGCGGCCATCATCTTCTTATAAAAATAAACCGCAAAGCCCAGTGAAATGACCGAGCAAATCAATGCCAAATACGGCGCCATCGCGGCGTAACCGGCGATTTTCGATGGCGCAGCACACG
>JBFZBE010000146.1:0-3039 GCA_041308685.1 Phycisphaerae bacterium | reverse complement strand
GTTCGTGGCTGAACGTACAAGATAAATCTTGTACTCCGAACGGGGGTGGCATTCGGCTAAGATGTTACTGGTTAAGGAAGATGCCAATGCCTTATAGCCCAATCGATTCCAAAATCGCCGGCCAGCGCAATGAGCGGCTAATCCTGTCGCTGTTGCGCAAGCACGGCACGCTTTAGCAAACGCAGCTCTGTCGGCTGGTCGGCATCGGCAGTTCGACCGCCAGCACCATCGTCGCACGGCTGCGCGACAAGGGACTGGTCATCGAGCAGCGCGGCCACAGCCGGCAGCGCGGCCCAAAGCCGATCAATCTGACGCTCAACGCGCAAGCGGCCACCATCGTCGGCATTGAAATCAGCCCCAGCTATCTGTTTATCGGACTGTTTGATTTTCTCGGCCGGATGGCGCAGCAGCGGCGCATTCCGCTTGGAACTGATCATTCCGTGGACAATGTACTCCGTGTGCTGACCGGCCATCTTAGAAAACTGCTGGCCGAGATGGCCGTTTCGGATGCGGCGGTTCTGGGCGCGGCTGTTGCGCTGAGCGGAACCGTCTCGTCGGATGGGATCGTGCATCTGTCCAGCCCGCTGGGGTGGAAAGATGTGCCGCTGCGCACGCTGCTGGCCGAACATCTGCCGTTTGCGGTTTCGATTTACAGCAACCGCGTGCGGCTGCTGGCGGAAATGGCCGCCGAACCGCAGTTGGCGGCGCAGTCGGTGCTGTATCTGAACGTCGCCAACGGCGTAGGCGCAACGGCGTATATGAACGGGCGGCTGATGGTCGGCGCAACCGGCCGCTACGGCGAGATTGGCCATACCGTGATCGATCCGGCAGGGCCGCTGTGCGGTTGCGGACATCGCGGATGCCTGGAAGCGCACATCAGCGGCCCGGCATTGGTCGCCCGCATTCGCCGCGACCGGCAAAACGGCGTACAGACCGTGCTGCTGGCCAATGACAATGAAACGCAAACTCCTGAAACACTCTTGGCTGACTGGCCGGCCGCTGCCGCCGCCGGCGATGCGTATGCGATCATTCTGCGCGATGCGGCAGCCGAGCAGTTGAGCCGATGCGCCGCGGCGGCGATCAACAGCTATGATCCCGATGTGGTGATTTTGGGCGGGTATGTCTGTCAGTTGTTTACCGATGCGTTCGCCAGAGCGATCCGCGATGAAATGACGCGATCGGTCTATGACCACGCTGTGCGGCGGATCGATATTCGCGCCGCGCAGGCAGGCGAGGATGCGGTCGTCTGCGGACTGTGTCAGGCGGTGCTGCAGGATTTGTTTGCGGTCGCGTAGGTAATGTCGAATGTTATTGTTCTTTTAAGAAATAAATGAATGGCAGTAATGAAATTCGAATATCGAATATCGAAATACGAAACAAACTCAAATGTCAAAAAATACAAAATGACCAAAACAGCTCTTTATTGACGTTTCCTACCGAATGCTACGGCAGGATTTGTTTTTGACATTGTATCCTTTGAATTTTGAATTTGTTTCGGATTTCGTGCTTCGGATTTAAATCGGCTGAATAATGGTTTAATAATTCACAATCAATACAAGTTAGACGTTTATAAGGAAAAGATTTATGCTCAAAAACATCCCCGGCATTATCAGCCCGGAACTGCTGAAGATATTGATGGAAATGGGACACGGCGATGAGATCGTGATCGCGGACGGCAACTTTCCCTCCGCATCGATCGCCCGGCGTCTGGTGCGTGCCGACGGCCATGGCGTACCGCCGCTGCTCAAGGCGGTACTGACGCTGTTTCCGCTGGATATCTATGTTCCCAAGCCCGTCGCGCTGATGCAGCGCGTACCGGGCGATACAACGCCAACGCCGATCTGGGACGAATATCGCAGCATTGTCAAGGCCAGCGGTGAGAAATTCGACGACTTTGAGTATGTCGAGCGGCTTGCGTTTTATGAACGCGCCAAACAGGCCTATGCGGTCGTTGCCACCGGCGAGGGTGCCCTGTACGCCAACATCATCCTGAAAAAAGGCGTCGTCAAAGCAGGATAGATTTTGCATCAGACGGTCTGGCGCAGTGCGGCACAGACGGCGACCGCGGCGGTCTCGATCCGCAGTACGGCATCGCTGAAACGTACCGCAACGGCGCTGCGCGCGGCCAGCGCTGTCCGTTCGTGCGGGGTAAATCCGCCCTCCGGCCCGATGCAGACGATCACATCCGGCCGCGGCATAGAAAATGCCGCCAGCGGCCGCCCTTCGATGTCGCCATAAGCCAATGCCGCCTGCGGATAGCGACGGCACAGGTCGGCCAGGGTCGGTTCAAAATCCGCCGGCCCGGACAGCACTGGCATAAAAACGCGGCCGGACTGCTTGAGGGCGGCAACGGCGATCTTGGCGGCGCGTTCCATCGTGGAGTCGCTGCCCATTTTGACGGTATGATGATACCGCACCGCGGCGATATGGTCGCAGCCCAGCTCGGTACATTTTTCGATCAGCCAGTCGAACCGTTCGCCTTTAGCAATGCTGACGGCCAGGATAACACGGCCTTTAGGAGCGGGGGGAGTTTGCTGTTTTTGGGTCAGACGCAGCACGGCCTGATCCCGGCCAAGCTGTTTGATGATTGCAGACGCTAAACATCCTTTACCGTCGAAAAGCTCGGCGGTATCGCCGACATTCAGACGCAGGACTTTAGACAGATGGCGAGACTGTTCGGCATCCAAAACCGCCTCAGTCCCCTCAAGAGAAGGGCAAAAAAAACGACACAAACGCATAAAAGAAGTTACCTGGCCTCGGTATCGAGGGCGGGGGCTTGTTTTTCGTACTGGAGCAACTCCTGAAGCAGCATATTAAACGCCGCGACACTATCGCCGCTGGACCGCTTTGGCGCAGTGTCCGGTATGGTATTGACCGCATTGCAGCTTTTGCAGCGCACCTTTTTACCGGCGTATTCGTCGGCAACCCGGTACTCCTGCGGACAACTGGAGCATTTGAACTTGATCATTTATAAAACTCCCCGGCGTATCAAATCACTGGTCGTCTTTGCGTCGTTTGGGTAAACGTATAAATGTATTT
>JBFZBE010000145.1:0-6262 GCA_041308685.1 Phycisphaerae bacterium | reverse complement strand
CATCGCCCTTGCCAGATCGCGGACGTTGAACTTTCCGCCGCGGGCATCGGCGAACGGTTTGAGCTTTTCCCAGGTCGCCTGCATCGGCGGGTGCGGCGCTGCGTGCGCCAGATAGAGAAAGAACGGGGTTTTGGCCTTAGTCTGTTCGTCGATAAATGCAAGACTCTGCTTTGTCAGCTCGTCGGTCAGGTAGTCCATTTTTTCGACCGGCTTATCCTGATCGAGAATCTCGGCGTCATAATAATCGAAGGAAAAGCCGTGCGTCGGATCGCCCAATCGGGAATCGAAGAAATCGTGCTGGCCGCCGCGAAAGCCATAAAAACGATCAAAGCCCCGTGTCAAGGGCGACAGCTTGTAGCCCACATGCCACTTGCCGATCAGGGCCGTGGCGTATCCCTTCTGTTTGAGACACTCGGCCAGCGTCATCTCGTCGGCGGGCAGCCCGGCGAGACATTCCTCAAAGGCATAATACCCAAACCGCTGCTGATAGCGTCCGGTCAGCAGTCCGGCCCGTGTCGGCGCACAGACACAGCAGGTCGCATAGCCCTGCGTACAGCGAACACCCTCGGTGGCCAGACTGTCGATGTTGGGTGTACGCAGACGTGCATCGGGAAAACGCGGGTCCTGCGGGTAACAGCTCAGGTCGCCCCAGCCCAAGTCATCGGCCATAATGACGATGATATTGGGCTTTGTTTTCGTTTGCGGGGTGTTTTCGGCGGCCAGTGTCACGGCATCGAGTATGCCGAAGGTTTTGGCCGCTGCCGCACCCAACCCAATATGTTTGATGAACGTTCGTCTGTTGATCGTTGACATAAAAACCTCCTATTCTGTCAAAAGGATATCACATGAGTGAAGGTCACGCCCGGATGGCTGATTGGGGCCGCCCAGATAGTATTGATGCTGATAATCGTTGCTGATGACCAGCGTCTCGCAGCCGAATCGAAAACCCGACTTGATCGCCTTAACCAAATTTCGCCCAGGCTGCCGAAAGACCGAGACCGCCTCGGCGATGTCCTGCCAGTGAATCGCCGCCTCAATCGTGCGGGAATGATCGGCGGCGTTGCCCGCGGTTGCGACACGACTGCGGCTCAGAAGCGTCCGTGACAGCGGCTGGGGATGGTGTGATCGGGCGCAATAGAGGTCGCTTCGGCCCTCGGAACTGAATCCCAGCCACACATTCATATCGCCGACCGCTTCGGCGTTGCTGGAGTTGTCAACATCCAGATAAAATGACACGCCGTCAAAACTCCACGGCGAGGGTTCATACACGCCGCCATCGGCGGCCTCCTGTGGGTTGACGCGGCTCTTTTGCTCTTCGACCAGAAGATACAAATGATTTTCGTCCCAGGCAAAGCGAACCAAACAGGTCAGCCGGTCGGGATGGCCGCTGTCCATCAACAGCCGGTCGCCGCCGAGAGACGCCCACTCCTGAGCAAAGCCGTCAATCATTATCGATGCCTTTGACGCCGTCAGCACCTTACTGCTGTCCGGCTCGCTATCGTCCGGCATCTTGAGGATATTCCGACGCTGACGTGCGGGAGATGGGCGGCCATTATCAAAATCAATCACAATGTCATCACAGAATGTTTTGCCGCCGTCATAACGTATGCGGCCGGAGACAGGCACGACCACCACCACCACCGCCGTATCCGCCTCGAGCTTAAAGGCCGCGTCGCCTTCTTTGTCGATGTAAATAAAATCGTTTCTGACCGCGTCATAGAGCCGATGCGTTTGGGCATCCATCGAAATCGAAACTTGTTTGGCCTGCGAATGAGGATTGTAATATAAAAAAGTCGGAAAGGCGTCTGCGCGGAAATAATCCGTTGCCAGGCAATCCAGCTGAAGAACGCCTTCCACATTCGTTGGGGTTATCAGCGCCGCCATAAGGCCGCACCAGGATGAGCCATACAGGGCAAAATCGGTGTTAGCCCAGTGATGCACCAAGGGGTCGCCCATCGCAAAAGGGGATTTTCCTTTCCATTCTTTGCGCAGCCCTTCGTATGTCAGGCAGAAATCTTTATCGTATTGGTTGGCCCACTCCCAGCAGGTTTGGTGAGCGGGCGGCAGTCCGTCGGCATAGAGCAGGCGTGAAGCATTGGCGGCATTGAGCATCCACTTGCCAACCGCACGAGCAAACCGTTGATCGTACCGGGTCATCGGCACCAACTGCCCGGCCATGACAAAGGTGTTCATCGCAAATCCATAGCCACCGCCGTCAGTCAAGCTGCCAACCAAGCCGGAGCAATCGTAATCGCCCCACCGCCCGACAATCACACCCCAACCCCAGCGGGCGTCACTGGCCTCAAAGCACCAGTTCAGAAATTTCTCCACATCATAATCATACCCCTGTTCGGCATTGATGCGTGCGGCGGCATAAACCCCATACGGCATCAATAATTCATAAGCGGGATTGGCCGTTTCCTGCTGAAGAAAATCCAGACTGCTCAGAGCGGTCTGAAGATAGTCTTCTTGGCCAAATTTTGCATGGGCCATCAACTCCAGCCATGCGACCGCGGCGGCCGCATCCGGCTCGATCCATTTGCCGTTTTTAACGGGTTTTTTCGATTTGAAGTCAAAGGCCGTACAGCGAAAATCAGGGACAGTATCCGGCGAACGTTTCAGAGCGGCACAGGCCAAACTCCACGAGTCGGCTGCCGTTTTCATATTCTGTTCCAGTTCGGGAAACTGCGGGTACAGGGCGGTCAGTTGGAACATAGCTACATTGGGGAACAACTCATACCAAAACGTCCCGCCGCTGGAGGCGCCCTTGCCGTTCAGATAGATGCCCTCGGAGGGGCTAAAGTAATTGCGGCACATCAGCACCCAGTTCTTGCCCTGATCGATACTTTTGTCAACGCCCGCATACGTGCCTGAGATGACTGCGCCGACACAGTTAATGGCCTCATGCTGATTATCTCCAGTCATTTTGGGATGACCGACATAGGACGGCAGTCCAAATCCCTCATACGGCCCTGTATTATCCGTCCAGATCAGCGGCAGATACTGCCCCGTCTTTGTGAAATCGAAAACAAACCGGTCATAATCCCGCGCAACCTTCTTCCAGTCCCGCATCTTATACGGCACAGGGACCGCAGGCATCTGTTCGACACGTGGAATCGTTATCTGCTTTTCACCCGAACAGGCCGAATTCGCACTGGCTTGCGTAACCCACCCAATCGAGACAAGAACTCCAACAAGTACAACCTTATATTCAGAGGTCCTCATTTCTAACCTTTCTTATCTGTACTGCATGCGGCATGGCTTTATCACCAAATCCGCACCAAGAATCATCTTTGGTAAACATCAGATTGCTGTAAGAGGATAAATCTTTGCTCGACAAAAGATGCCATTTCCCACTTTTGCCGGAGATAAAATAAAAAGGCGTTCCCGGCAATCCCTCTTTATTGAAAAGTGACGGCTCAAAATAGGGTTTCCATCCATAACGCAATGCCGTTGGATTTTTAACCTGAAGACAAGACACAGTTGCATCCGACTTATTTATTTGGGAAACTGCCGGATAAAACAGGCCGTCTGCACCGGCAACTTCAACATCATTCCATTGGTCTCCTTTGATTTTCAGCTCACTGCCGAACGTATCAAAGCAGACTCTCAATTGACCCTGTTCGCTTTTGATTTCAATAGGAATCGGCCCGGAATACACCCCCGGTTTTCCATACGTTTTAGCCAACGCCCAATCCGCCAAACGCTCGCCTACCGGCTTTTTGCGAGGCGGATGAATATCATCGGACTCGCCAACATCCACTGTTACTGCCATACCGACATCCGACATCGACTGACACACATTCAGCATGGCCTGCCGACTCCACGGCCAATACTGGGCATGGGGCAAAACATCCCATCCCGGCAGTTGGACAAAAAAAACCTGCAACCGAGGTTCATGCCACTTTTGCCGCCAGCCGGAAATCAATGCCTCGAGCATCTGACCATAGTATTGGGCGGGCTCAAGATGTTGGGCGTTGGCTTCGCCCTGATACCATATTACACCGCGAATTACATAGGGAATCACCGGTTCTACAAGTGTATCAAAGAGCACGCTTCCGTAATAGCCTCTTGCAATATCAAGAGCTTCCGGCAGCGGCTTGGGTGGATTCAATATAGGGCAAGACGAGTTGGGATCACGTTTGTTCGCGGCCTCATAATATGCATTAATATCCGCATTGTATTGGTCGATTTGTGTTCTGTTCTGTTCAAAAATATCGGAGTATTTCTTGATTATGGGTACCTGCATCGCCGTTTCATGAGGGATCCATTGCTGGATGGGTGAACCGCCGCGGCTGATATTGATCAGACCAATCGGGACATTCAACCGATGATACAGCGTGCGGCCGAAATAGTATGCTGTCGCCGAAAACGGCCCGACAGTTTGTGGGGTACATTTCTGCCAGCCCATTTTATTCCACTCAGGATGCAGCGGGTCACAAAACAACCGAATTTCAGGATAATCAGCCTTCGCGATCTCTTCCTTGCTGCTTTCCACCCCATTGGGTGCCCACGAGATCCCCTGCATTGGCATATACATATTGGATTGACCTGAACAGAGCCATACCTCGCCGACGAGAATATCTGTAAACATGAGCGGCGTTTTCGAGTTAGAAGAAGAGATTGTCATCGTACGCGGCCTGGCAGAAGCGGAAAGAGGTTCCAGTTTCAGCATCCATTCCCCGGCGGCATCGGCGATAACCGTTTTTTTCTGTCCGGCAAATTCAACTGTTATCGACTCCTTTCCATCCGCCATGCCCCAGAAAGAAATTGGCTTGTCGCACTGCAATACCATGTTGTCCGTAAAAACCGGCGGAAGGACCACTTGGGCCTGAGTAAGGGAAATAATCGCACAAAATGGCAGTATCAGCTTGTTCATCCGGGCTATCAGTTTCCCATCTTGTTCAGGTTAGGGTTGACAGAGTTCTTTTTTGTCGTTGGCGAGCAGGCCGCTTTTCTTGCGCTGCCAGGTGACCATTTGCGACAGATACAGCATTCCCTTGGGCGACAGTTCGTGCATGCGTTTGATTTCAAACAGGACTTTGCCCGGGATCACCCGCTCGGCGTTGGCCAGCAGCGAAGCGATGTGGGCGGCGGTGACACCGGCAGTCTTCAGTGTCCAGCCCTGTTCGCAGACGATGGGGCCGACGGGCTGGGCGGAGCGATACAGCACTTTTTCGGGGTTGTCTTTGTCCAATATCAAAAGCCCCAGCGAGAATGTGCTTGTTTTGTTGCCGTGCTGCTCATCCCAGCGGACACCCTGATAGACGACGATCCAGCCGATAGCCGGGACAAACTTTATGCTTGAGCCGTCAAAGAGCATCGCGTCGGCGTCGAAATATCCGGGGGCGGTATTGACCACCCGCACACCCTCTTCCAAATGGCCATTGACCGTCAAGCTGCGAACAATATGGAGGTTGCGCTCTTTGGGATTGTTTTCGATACGCCAGTCCCAGCCATTGACCTTTTGCTTGAGAGGACAGGCATTGGCCGCAATCTTTTCCGCCGGATGGCGCCGGTGTGCGTTTCGGTTCTGGATATCGCAGATGACCTGTTCGGGCAGAAGCTGGCGCAGGGTAAATGTCGCCCGGCCGACGGCCGTATCGCCCAGCCCCGAAAACAGCGTAAATTCATCGTCCAGACCGTTTTTACCGCGTACCGTCTCGCATTGTCCGCCGACAAACATCACGCCGTCCAGATGATCCAGGGCGCTGACCCACGCGCCGAATTGGGTGTATTCGCGCCAGACCGAATCAAAATCCAGAATCGGCTCCTGCGAATAGTACAGCAGTTCGCCGGTGTGATAATCCTTGACGCGGAAATACGGATAATACAGGATGTCATGCTTATCACAGGTCGGATCGGCGATCAGGCGGTCGTAACAGCCGTGGGTTACATCGATATAGACCTCTACGTCGCCGATCCTGGCCCGCGTGGGAAAGCCATTGTTGCCGACGTGGGAGTTGTCCTGCAGGCCGGGGCGCACGCACGTTTCAAACGTGCCATATTCGGTCAGGCCATCGGCGGTTGCTTTGGTAAAGACATTGCCGCCGGTGTTCAGCACCGCCATCCCCTCGGCCAGCGGACGATGGCACATCTGCAAAGACCCATCCGCCAATTCGAAAAATACGATGTCGCCCTTGTGGACGAAGGAGGAAAACAGCAGGTTGGTTCCATTGACGCCGCACGGCTGCCATACGCCCTCGGCCCACCAGAGCGCCGCCCACTCGGAAAGTATCGTTTCTGTCGGCTGCTGCGCCAA
>JBFZBE010000144.1:0-7181 GCA_041308685.1 Phycisphaerae bacterium | reverse complement strand
ATGGTTTTATGGAGACGGCATTTACAGCAACGGCCGTAAATGCCCCAGAGGGGCAAGATACAATAGCCGGCGGTGCAGCGCAGCGGAACCGCCGGAACGCATCCTCGAACAAGGCAAGCCCCGACGGGGCGATAGATGTAGGGGCGAACCTGTGTGTTCGCCCGTGGTGGGCGGCGTGTGTAACGTCGTGGAACAATCCCGACGCAGGGCAGACACGCAGGTCTGCCCCTACGCGGTTTATTGTGTCCATCTATCCATTAACCGGATGAACCAAAAATTCCACCATCCGATTTCTATCTCCTGAATTCCGTATTCTGTTTATCTTATGTTTATCGCAGAAAAAATCATGCAATTCAGGGTCTTTATTTGCGATGAAAATTGCTATTGCAAAATGCTGGAAGTTTCCTATAATACCCCGTTTACTCGATGCAGAATAAACAAGACATTATCGTTCAAAAATTTGGAGTCGATGCCCCATGGTATCATTAGCGGATGTGCCGGTCAAACTGTTTGAAGGCCAATTGCCGGGTTTTGAAGAATTGAAACGGCTGGGTGAGATCGTCAATTCCAGCGAGCGTAACCGGATTGCGTTCCGTCAGGAGGCGGAAAAGCAGAAAGATGCGCTGCTGGCCGGGCTGGGGCTGTTCCTGTGCGGCGATTACGCCCCGGCGATCGAAAAGATGATCAAGGGCAAGGACTGTGCGGCGAAGTTTTTGGCGCTGGGGCAGGCCAACCGCAAGCTCAAGGCCTATGCGATGGCGGTCGAATGTTTCGATAAGGCGTCCAAAAGCGGCGCCGACGCCTTGGTGGTCTCGCTGGAAAAGGCCGAGACGTACCGCGTCTGCGGGCAGCTTGACAAGGCCCAGAAAGAGCTTAAGTCGTGCGCCAACCTTGAAAATGTCAGTTCGGGCTATCACTATCAGCTTGGCCGGCTGGCCGATGCCCAGGGCGACTATGAAACGGCGCTGACGCAGTATGCCAAGGCCGTTGAGCTGGACGCCAACAACGCCGAAGCGATGTTCCAGTTGGCTTATACCTGCGACCTTCGCGGCGACGATGAAACGGCCATCCACTACTATCGCCAGTTGTCCAAACGTGTGCCGCCGCCGGTCAATGCGCTGCTGAATCTGGCGGTGCTGCACGAGGATCGCGGCGAATACGAAAAGGCCGCAGTGATGGCGGAAATGGTGGTGCTCTCGCATCCCAATCATGCCAAGGCGGCGCTGTTCCAAAAAGACATCGAGGGCTCGCGGTTTATGGTCTATGACGAGGAGAAGGAAAAACGCCGCGACCGCCAGAACAAGATTTTGGAAATTCCCATCACGGACTTTGAATTGTCCGTGCGCAGCCGCAACTGCCTTAAGAAGATGAATATCATTACCATCGGCGACCTGCTGCGCACGACCGAGGCCGAGCTGTTGTCCTACAAGAATTTCGGCGAGACCAGCTTGGTCGAGATCAAAAAAATACTGGAAAGCAAAAACCTGCGGCTGGGCATGGCGCTGGAAGAGAAGATCGAAGGCGAGCCGGTTGAAACGGAACTGGACGATCAGGCGCCGCCGGAGATATTGCAGAAGAATATCGAAGATATGGAATTGTCGGTGCGTGCCAAGCGCGCGTTGGGACGCTTAGGGGTCATAACGCTGCATGAGCTGATCAACAAGACCGAACCGGAATTGCTGGGCTGCAAAAACTTCGGCGTAACGAGCTTGAATGAAATCAAGGAAAAGCTGGCGAGTTTCGGCCTGTCGCTGCGGAAGATCGATTAGTCCGCCGGCGGGCTTTTGTGCTGCGGGCAGGATGTCCGCAGCCGGCCGGAGGCAGTCAGTCAAATGTTAAAAGTATGGAACACGGACGGCGGATTTGCGGCGCAGCGCAAGACAGCGCTGCGGGTTGTTTTGGCGGCCGTGGTGTGGCTGACCGGATGCGGAAGACGCGAAACGGTCGAGCCGGCGGTCGGACTGGACAGTCCGGAGCGCACATGGGTTCGCGTCTTGCTCTTTGGAAATCTCAGAGAATGTACAGTGGCGTTTCCGGCGGGTTTTACCGCCGAAGGGCTGACCGACGGCGTAACGGCCGAGTTTTCGGACACTGAGCCGATGCAGATCGGCCTCCAGGACGGGCGGCTTCGCATTGGCGCGCATCGGATGTGCGGCCAGGTGGTTGTCCGGCCCAAAGACCCGTTTTATTTCGAGATCGATGGGCGCGGGTTTCGCGGTAATCTGTATCTTCGGGTCGGTGATGATGGGCAGAGTTTTGATGCGATCAATCATCTGCCGGTCGAATCGTACCTGTTGGGTGTTGTCGGCGCCGAGATGCACAGCTATTGGGAGCCGGAGGCGCTCAAGACGCAGGCGGTCGCGGCGCGGACGTATTGCCTGGCGGTGCAGCATCGGTTTGGAAGCGGCCGTGCGTGGGATTTGACGCGGACGCAGGCCAATCAGGTGTATGAGGGGCTTTCGGCGGAAAACCCGCGCATCCGGCAGGCCGTATTGGAAACAACCGGCCAGATCATGGTTGCCCCCGACGACAGCGGCAAACAGACGCTGTTTGCCGCGTATTACAGTTCCTCGTGCGGCGGACATACCGAGGACAGTCAACATGTATTCGGCACTGACGCTGTGCATATCGCAGGCGTAAAGTGTCCCTGGTGCGAGGCGATCGCCCGGCGGCGTGATTTTCACTGGAAGCCGGTCTATTACGCGATGGATGAGGTGCATGCAAAGCTGACCGCGCGTTATCCGTCGCTGCTGCGTCTGGAGCGGGTCGTGGATATCGAGGTGATGCGCACCGGCTGGCTGGGGCGTATTACGATGGTACAGGTTATCGGCGTCAACGGCTTAAAGGATACGCTGCGCGGCGAGGATTTTCGCCTGGCGCTGGATTCGACGGGTCGGCGGCTCAAAAGCGCCCTGGCTGCGATGGACAAAGTCGGCGGCGGGCTGCTGTTCAGCGGCGGCCGCGGTTTCGGCCACGGCGTGGGGTTGTGTCAGTGCGGCGCGCAGGGTATGGCGCGCGACGGGCGCGATTACACGGCGATTTTGGCGTTTTATTTTCCCGATTCAAAATTAGTTGCGATAGAAACGGCGGCAGCGCCATGACCATAAAACGATTTGACCTGCTCGGCACCGACCGCCGCAGCGCAGCACGCCGTGGACGGCTGACTACGCCCCACGGAACAGCCGAGACCCCGGCGTTTATGCCGGTCGGCACGCGCGGCTCGGTCAAGGGTTTAACCCCTGACCAGCTCCGGCAGACCGGCAGCCAGATCATTCTGGCCAACACCTACCACATGCTGCTGCGTCCGGGAACGGATACAGTTGCATCGCTGGGCGATCTGCACGGGCTGATGGGCTGGGATGGGCTGATTTTGACCGACAGCGGCGGCTATCAGGTCTTTTCGCTCAGCGAACTGAACCGCATCGGCGATGACGGCGTGGAGTTTGCCAGTCATATTGACGGCGCCAAAATCTATCTGGATGCGGCCATTGCCACGCGGACGCAAAATCGGCTGGGCGCCGACATTATCATGTGTTTTGACGAATGCACGCCGTGGCCGTGTCCGGCCGAGCGGCTCCAAAAGGCCGTCGAGCGGACGCTGCGCTGGGCGCAGCAGTGCAAAGACGCCCATGCCAACGACCGGCAGATGCTGTTTGGGATTGTGCAGGGCGGCACGGATTTGGCGCTGCGCAGCGGCTGTGCGGCGGCGATGACGCCAATGAACTTTGACGGCTATGCCATCGGCGGGCTGAGCGTTGGCGAAGGCCATGAGCCGATGGTTGCGACGGTGCGGCATACCGCGCCGCTGCTGCCGGCGGACAAGCCCCGGTATTTGATGGGCGTAGGAATGCCGATCGATATCGTCGAGGCCGTGCGGGCGGGCGTGGATATGTTCGATTGCGTGCTGCCGACGCGGAACGGACGCAACGCCTTTGTCTTTACCGCCGACGGCCCGATGCGGATGCGCAACAGCGTCTATGCGTGCGACACCCGCCCGATCGAGCAGGATTGTCCGTGTTTGGCGTGCCGGCAGTTCAGCCGCGGCGCGATCCGGCATTTTTTCAATGTCGGCGAGATGCTCGGGCCGATTCTGGCGACGGTGCATAATATTTGTTATTACCAGCGGCTGATGGCCGAGATACGCCGTCAGATCGAACAAGGAATCTTTGACGACTGGGCGGACGCCTTCGTCAATAAACATAGAAACCAAGAAACCCAAGAACCTTTAACTGATGAAGGGATGACGCAATGAACGAGACACAAACAACACAGCAAGCCCCCGCACCCGCGGCGGACAATACGGTGATTACGATGGAAGAAACGCCGACCGCAACGACGACCACGACCCAGAGCGACGGCGCTCTGCCGCTGCCGGAGGGCGAGGCCAAACCGCAGCAAAGTCCGCTGATGCAGCTTTTGCCGTTTTTGCTGATCATCGTAGTGATGTATCTGTTTTTGTTCCGCGGCCCCAAAAAGAAACAGCAGGAACACCAGAAGATGGTGGCCGCGCTGAAAAAGAACGACCGTGTCCGCACCATCGGCGGCATCTTCGGCACCGTGCTGGATGTGCGGGACGATGAGATCGTGCTGAAGGTGGACGAGGCGACCAACGCCAAGATTCGCGTGATCCCCTCGGCCATTGCGGTCGTGCTGAACAACGGTAAAGCGGAGTAGGAAAAACAACAGTTCATTTTGAACGGGAATTCGAATTATGCTTAAAGATCAACTGTGGAAGATTATCGTTATTCTGTTCGCGGTCGTCGTGTCGGCGGTGTATGTGTATCCGCCGAAGGAAAAGCTCAAGCAGGGTCTGGATCTGGCCGGCGGTACGAGTTTGGTCTATGAGATCGACGTGTCCGGCCTGGAGCCGCAGGAGCAAAAAGGGCTGGCGCAGAATATGACCCCGATCCTGATGCGCCGCATCGACCCCAACCGGGTTGCGAATATCGAAATGCGTCCGCAGGGCGATACGCGCATCGAAATCCGTCTGCCTCTGGCCAGCGGCGATGCGCAGCGCCGCCGTCAGGAGTTCGAAACGGCGATGCTGGAACTGGACGCCGAGAACATCAACCTGCTGTCGCTCCGTCAGACGCTCAATGAAGAGCCGTCCGCCCGTGCGGCTAAGCTGGACGCATTTGCCCGCGGCGATGCGGCACGCAAGGCGGCGCTGGATGGGTTGGCCGAGGTCTATGGCCTGCGCCGCCAGACCCAGCAGCAGCGGGATACGCTGGCCGGCGAGATGGAACTGCAGCGCGACGCCTTCAAAGCGGCCGGCGTGGACTATGAGCGGCTTCAATACAATGTGGCCAACTGGGCCAAGCTGGACGCCGAAAAACGCAAAACGGAGGTTGAGGCGTTTGTCAAGGGCGCCGTCGCCGCCGATCCGCCGGCCGAAGGCGATGCACTGACCGAAAAACAAGTCAATGCCCGCAATCTGATCGAAGAATATGTCGCGCTGTATCAGAAGTGGGCGCCGGTCGTTGATGAACTGACCCGCCCCGGCGACGGGCTGAATGCCCGCTGGAACGCGGCGGTCAAGGGGCTTTCAGAACTGAATCTCAATGTGGATCGTCTCCGCGATGTGCTGGATATGTCCGCCAAGTCGCTGAAGCGCAAAGAGATGCTCGATCAGCTCAAAACCCAGTTTGCCGGCCGTGCGGCCAAGATCGACGCGGTTACGGCGGCATTTGACGCTTACAACGCCGTCGGCGGCCGTCTGGACGACCCGGAAGACCTCAAGCGCATGCTCAAGGGATCGGGCGTGCTGGAGTTTCGCATCCTGCCGACCGGCGATGAAGGCAATATGGATGAGTTGAACGCCTATCGCGATGCGCTGGCGACCAAAGGTCCCAAGCAGGCATCCGACAGCCGTTATCTCTGGTGTGAGATCGAAAATCCTCAGGAATGGCAGGGCGGTGTTGTCGGCACATTCGGTGAAAAGCTCTATGTGCTGGCGTCCAATCAGTCCGATGCAACGATGCTGCAAAGCGGCCAGCGCAAGTGGAAGCTGCGCCGTGCGTACCCGACCAATGACGAACAGGGACGCCGTGCGATCGGGTTCAACTTTGACGAGATCGCCGCCAATCTGTTCTACACGCTGACCAGCAATAACATCGGAAAGCCGCTGTGCATCCTGCTGGATGACCGGGCGATCTCGGCGCCGCGGATCAACAGCGCCATCCGGTCGCAGGGCGTGATCACCGGCAGCTTTTCGCAGGTTGAAGTGGATGACATGGTCAACAAGCTCAACGCCGGCTCCTTCCCGGCGCGGCTCAGCGATGTGCCGATTTCCGAAAAGAGCATCGGCGCGACACTGGGCGCCGACAACCTCCAAAAGGGCATTACTGCCGGCCTGATCGGTCTGGCGGCGGTGGCGGCGTTTATGCTGATCTACTATATGCTGGCCGGTGCGATCGCCGATGTGGCGCTGGCGCTGAATATCCTGCTGGTGCTGGGCGTGATGGCGCTGCTGCAATCGACGTTCACCCTGCCTGGTATCGCCGGTTTGATCTTGACGATGGGTATGAGCGTGGATGCCAACGTGCTGATCTATGAGCGCATTCGTGAAGAGCAGAAACGCGGCTCGACCATCCGCTCGGCTATCGCCAACGGTTACGCCCGCGCGTTCAGCACGATTTTTGACGCCAACATAACGACCTTCGGCGTGGCGGCGGTGCTGTATGTAGTCGCCTCTGAGGAAATCAAGGGTTTTGCGATTGTCTTGATGCTTGGTATTCTGGCCAGTATGTTCACGGCCCTGTTTGTAACGCGCGTGATCTTTGACTTGCTGACCGGCTCGCGTCTGCTGACCGGACACCTGCCGATGATGAATTGGTTTGGCGGCATCAATGTCAACTGGATGAAGCTGCGGCCGCTGTTTTTGGTGCTATCGGGTGCTTTGGTCGTCGGCGGTCTTGCGGTGTTCTTGACCCGCGATGAGACGGCCAACAGCAAATACGACATCGAGTTTACCGGCGGCACCAGCGTTCAGATCGATCTGAAAGAGGGTTTCGGCGGAGGCCGTGCCGAGGTGCAGCGGCGTTTCAGCGCGTATGCGGCATCGATTGATAATCCGAAGCTGGCCGCAGCCCGCATCAATGAAGTCGGCTTGACCGGCCGTCAGTTTGAGATCAGCACCACCGAGACCAATGTAACCACCGTTGAGCTAACCTTTGAGGCCG
>JBFZBE010000143.1:0-3707 GCA_041308685.1 Phycisphaerae bacterium | reverse complement strand
CTGCATGTGCTGTGGGAAGACCTGGCGGAGATCAAATCCCTGGCGGTCGATCAGCGGTATTTTGGCAAAAAAGTCGGCTCGATGCTGGTAAAGGCCTGTGTCGAAAAAGCCCGGCTGTTGGGGCTAAAGCGGGTGTTTACACTGACACTGGAGCCGGTTTTTTTTGAGAAGGTCGGGTTTAAGCGGGTGGATCGGCAATCCCTGCCGATGAAGGTCTGGAGCGACTGCGCCCAGTGTCCCAAGCAGGACCAATGCGATGAGGTCGCGTTGGATTATCCGTTGTAGGCCGGCATCAGGATACGGCCGGATGCTTGGCGGTGTAATGGACAAGCAGACGCTCAAGCTGGGCTTCTTCGATCGGTTTTTGCAGAAAATCGTCAAACCCAACGGCGACGGCCTTGCGTTCAATCCCTTCCAGTTTCAACGCCGAGACCGCGATGAGCGGCATCGTGTACCCCATCTCGCGCAATCGGCAGGCCACCATAAAACCGTCTAATTCAGGAATATGGATATCGACAAGCAAGATATCGTACTGATTTAATTCGACACATTGAAGAGCTTTTTTGCCGTCATTACAGCAATCACATACACAACCCAATCGCCGCAGGTAGATTTCCAACAGACGCTGATACCCCGGATCGTCCTCGACGACCAGTATCCGGGGTTTGACGGGTAATGTGTCCATACAATGCTCCCTGAAAAAAACCGCCTGTGGAGCAGAAGGAGGAAAGAAGTCGGTGAACTTCTCAGGGCTTACAACCACAGGCGGCAGAAGGAGCTATATTCAGTTTTCACTTTTTTTATTGTTAAAGCCGCTTTAAACGACGGCTGATAACTGGTACTACGCACAATCATACAGGATGTTTGGAAAAAATTATTGCCATTTCCTGCAAAAAGGTTTTGTGTTTATCGCAAGGCAAAAAACGAAGCGGTATCACTGGAAACGGCACTATATTCCCGCCGGCGATGGGGTGGCATGCGGTTCCGATTCAACCACATGCATCGTCCGCCACTTGCCCCCGCGGTAGCGCAGGTAAAAGGCCACGCAGAAGGCCATAAAGATCAGGCACAGCGTCATCCACGCCCCCAGCGCTCCGATATTGAACACATACAGCAGCACGCTCAATATCGCCACCATCGTCCAGTGGAATGTTACCGACAGGCACATTGCCCAGAAGGTATCGCCTGCCCCGCGCAGCGCGCCGCCGAAGACCAAAAACAGCGCATCGGTCATGACATACAGCGCGGCCAGCCGCAGCATCGCCACCGCCAGCGGAAAGACCTGCCCGAAGACCGCGTCACTGCCCTCGGGGCGAAAGACGCCGACCAGATAATGCGGAAAGAACGCAAACGCGATCAGCGTGCAGCAGGTATAAGCCCAAGCCATTTTCAGGCCGGACATGGTCGCCCGGTGCGCCGTATCCGGAAGGCCGGCGCCCATATACCGGCCGACCATGCTGGTTACGCCGATGTTGACGCCGATCAGCGGCACAAATGAGACCATATCCCAGTTAAAGACGATCGTAATGGCCGCCGCGATGACAACGCCGCGCGAGCAGAAGATCAGGATCAGGATATTGAACGCCAGCAGATTGAGAAAAAACTCCAGCCCCGCCGGATACCCGAAACGGCAGAGTTTTTTCATCACGTCCGCATCAAAACGGAACGAGCTTAACAGGCCGTAGGCGGTGCGGTTGGGCTTGTCCAGATAGGCCCACACCAGTACGGCCAGCCCGCACAGGCCGCCCAAAATCGTGCCGTAAGCCGCCCCGCGAATGCCCATCGCCGGAACGCCCATTTTGCCATAAATCAGGATGTAGTTGGCCACGACATTGACCAGCATCGCCGCCAGCGATGAGAACATCACGACGGTGGTCTTGCCGATGCCGGAAAAAAAACAGCTCAAACTATTACGCAGAAGGCCGATCAGTGTGCCGTACAGCAGGATATTGAAATAGACCGTCTGCGGGGCAAGTTGTGCGGGCGGCACGGCCAGAAAATCAAACAGCCAATACGCCAGCGGGCGGGCGGCCAATATCAGCGGATACGCCAAAAGGGACAGGATCAAGGCCTGTGTTACCGTGATGGCGCAGCGGTCTTTGCGCCCGCTGCCTAAGTACTGGGCGACGATGGCGGTGGTATAGCCGGTCAAGCCGAGGAAAAACGTCGTCATCGTAAAGCACGTCAGGCCGCCGCCCATGGCCGCGCTCATCTGTTCAGGACCCAGCCGCGACAAAAAGAGCCGGTCGGTAAAGGTCATCACCGTCTCGCATGCGCTGGAGGCGACCATCGGCATCGCGATGGCCAGCATTTCGCGCGCACCGCCGGGGCCGTCAAGGTGACGATTGAAAAATTGCCGCACGGGATGGCTCATTGAATCGCGTCCCAGTCCGCCCCGAAAACCTCGGCGCTGAATAGATAAACCTCTGTGCCCGGGCGTTTCCATGCGTCATACGCCAAGCCGGCCTTATGCGCACAGCAGTAGCCCAAAAACTCTTCTTTGTCCCAGCCGGTTTCGGTCGCCACCTGCGGCAGAAAACAGCCCGACCGACGGCCGTCGGTGATGTAGATGCCGTCAATGCCCAGCCGCAAGCGCAGCGGGTCGTCGGTTTTCTGCATCGGGGTCAGAACGGAAATATCGATGTAAAGCTGCCCCAACTCGGCCGGCCTGATGCGGTTGTGCGCAAAGCGCGGGTCGTGCCGGGCGGCCGAGACCGCCATCCGGGAAACCGTTTCATACAGGGGCTGGTCGGCCTCGAATTGCCCGATGCACCCGCGCAGGTCGTCACCGTTTTTGAGCGTTACAAAGCAGCCGCACGGTACGGCCAAGGCCGGATCGCCGCACGACAGAGCCGGTGGCTGCTTTTTGGCGATTGCCGCCGCCACCGCCTGTTTGGCGACCCGCAGCAGCGTCATTTTTTGACTGTCATTCATAAATGCAATTCAAAAAACATCTGATTTTTTGCTTATAATTTCTCTTTCCGATGAGTATAATCCTCTCCGGATACATCATCAATCAAAAAACGAAACAGTTACGAGGGCGCTATGGCCGAACCCATACGACGTGCAGAAGCGGAGCTGGAAGACCTGAAAAAAGAACTGGAGAATTTCCAGCAGGAAAAAGAGCGCGTCCGCGCAATCATCGGCAAGATCGGCGGCGTGCCGTCGTTCAATACAAGACTTTTTAATGCCATTTTTATAATAATTATTGTTGTCTCGCTGATCATCTCCTTCATTGGCGGCAGCCGCGTGCAGTTGACCATGATCGAGGTCGCACTGGTGGCGATGTCGGCCAAGGTGCTTTACCTGATGCACTGTCAGTCCCGCGTCAACCATTTTCAGTTGTGGATGCAGTCCTCACTGGAATGGCGCATCAACGAAATGATGAAAATGCTCCGCCGGATGGACGGCAATAACACATCATCGACCCCCAAAGATAAGACAACCGAATGAAAACCATCCTTACAGCGGCAGGAATAATGCTTCTTTTGGCCGGCTGCGGCACGCTGGACAAAATGACCCGCGGCATCGAAGCCAGCGGCACAGCCATTACCGAAAACACACAGGCCGTTGGGGCCAGCACGCAGGCGATCACGGCCAATCTGACGGCGGTGCAGGGCAGTACCAACGCCATTTCCAAAAACGCCGACGTCATCGCCGTTTCGACGCAGTCCATACAGGCCAACGCCGCGGTCATTGCCGATGCG
>JBFZBE010000142.1:0-3654 GCA_041308685.1 Phycisphaerae bacterium | reverse complement strand
GGGACTTTTTAGCTGTCCAAAAATGTCCATCTATCCATTAACCGGATGAACCGTTTTTCGGACCTTCCACTACACCATCTGTGCCGGCTGGCCGGTGGATGTCAGCACACTGCGCCACAGGGAGCCGTTAATATTGACTTTGTTGCGTCGCTGTACGGCCAGCGGCGTCGGCACATGGGTAAACTTATGATTCCAAAAGCCCACGATCATCCCCGTGCGGCCGGCCATGCCGGCGTGGACGGCGTTATGCCCCATCAGCAGGCAAAAGGCCGAATCGTGCGGGTTGGCCGGCAGACTGCGGATGATATAGCTGGGGTCGATGTATTTGAGATTGATCGGAACGCCGATCTTTTTGAAATGCTCTTTTATGCGGTCGCGCAGGAATGTGCCGATGTCATTGAACAGCACATTGCCCGATGCGTCGCGCTGGCCGGTGGCCTCCAGCAAGTCCTGACCGGCGCCCTCGGCAACCACGATGACCGCGTGGCTGCGTTTTTCGAGCCGCTGCTGCAGCGATGCAAAAAACGCCTCCAGCGTAAAGCGGCTCTCGGGGATCAGACAGTAGTTCACCTGGCCGTCCACCAGCACTGAATAAGCGGCGATAAATCCCGAATCGCGTCCCATCAGTTTGACCAGTCCGATGCCATTGCGGGCGCCGACGGCCTCGGCGTGTGCGCCGGAGGTCGCTTTTTTGGCCTCGGAGACCGCCGTTTCAAAACCAAACGTCTTCTGGACGAAGGAAATATCGTTGTCGATGGTCTTGGGTACGCCGATCACGCTCAGCGGAATGCCGCGCTGACGGGCGTGCTGAGAGATCGCCATCGCCCCGTGCTGCGTGCCGTCGCCGCCGATGCAGAACAAAATGCCGATGCCCATCCGATGGAGCGTATCGACCATCACTTCCGGGTCCTGGTTGCCGCGCGATGAGCCGAGCATTGTGCCGCCCATTTCGATAATCCCTTCGACCATTTCGGGCGTCAGCAGAATCGGTGCGTGGCCGTGCGCCGGGGCCAATCCTTCGTAGCCGTAGCGAAAGCCGTAGATTTTCTGCACACCGTAATGGTGATGCAGACACAGCACGATCGCCCGAATCACATCATTTAGCCCCGGACACAGACCGCCGCAGGTAACTATGCCGCAGGCCAGTTTGGTCGGGTCGAAAAAGATATTTTCGCGGGGGCCGGCCGCTTCAAACCGCGGCGGCGTTTTGCCCTCGGCCAGATACTGCTGGATCGGCTCCAGGCGGCTGTGCAGGAGAATATGCGCGGTGTCGTCGGTAAAGCGAATTCCACGCGCCTTCATTGGCGATGGGATGGTGCACTCTCCCAGACGTTCGATGTTGAATGCGGCAGCGTCTTCCATACAAATCCTTTCCGATGGGTTGACTTTGCTCCTTGTTTACCGAAAATATCCTGTTTTGTCAAGGCAAAAAAACAAACCGTGCTGCGGCAAAAAATGGCTTTATAAGGAGAATCGAAATGCCAGAAAAACGTCCCCGAGAGGATTCGAACCTCTAACCTTTGGCTCCGGAGGCCAACGCTCTATCCGTTGAGCTACGAGGACTAATCGTACTGTGTTTACTTTACAGCCAACAGGGCTATATTGCAAGAAAATTAAAGACAACCTCAACCGCTGCAAGGGAATCCGCCAAACCCGCAGTTTCTCCTCTGGCCTCTGTCTCAGTGCATCAGGCCGTAATCGGTCAGGCATTTTTGGAGCTTGGCCTTCTCCGCTTCGGTCAGCGGGGTCATCGGCAGCCGCAGCTCGTCCGAACACATCTCCAGCATCGCCATCGCCGCCTTGACGGGGATGGGGTTGGTGGCCAGTCCGAGCATATTTTTGGCCAGGGCGAACAGCTTCTGATGCCACTTGCGGGCCGAGACAAAGTCGCCCTCCAGAATCAGATCGGTCATGGCCTTCACATCCGCCGGCACGACGTTGGCGACCACGCTGATGACGCCCTTGCCGCCGACGGCCGCGATGGGCAGTGTCAGCGAATCGTCGCCGCTCAGCAGCGTCAGGCCGGTACGAGTGGCGATCTCGCTGGCCAGATCGAGCGAGCCGGTGGCCTCTTTGATGGCCACGATGTTCTCGATCTTGGACAGACGTTCGATGGTATCGGCCGAAAGCCCCGTCCCGCCGCAGCGGCCGGGAATGTTGTACAGCACCAGCGGGATATCGACCTCATCAGCGATGGCCTTGAAGTGCTGAAAGAACCCTTCCTGCGTGGGTTTGTTGTAATAAGGGCAGACCTGCAGTGAGCCGTCGGCGCCGCATTTGCGGGCGTGGGCGGTCAGCTCGATGGCCTCGGCGGTGCTGTTGGAACCGGTGCCGGCGACGACGGGGATTTGCCCATTGACCACCTGCACGACGCGCTCGATGACGGCCTTGTGTTCCTCGTAGCTGAGCGTCGGCGATTCGCCGGTGGTGCCGACCGGCACGATGCCGTCGGTGCCGCTGTCCAGATGAAACTCGACCAGCTCTTCGAGCTTGTCATAATCGACCTGGCCGTCTTTGAAGGGCGTTACAAGGGCTACCAGTGAACCGCTGAACATTTTATTTCTCCTGATTTTCTACACTTGCTAAAATGGACGTTGAATCAGTTTATTCATTTCCTCGACGGCCTGCCGCATCCCGACCAGCACGGCGCGGGAGACGATGCTGTGGCCGATGTTGAACTCGCACAGGTTTTCGATGCGGGCGACCGGGGCGATATTGCGATACGTCAGCCCGTGTCCGGCGTGGACGATCAATCCGGCGGCCAGCGCGATATCGCGCCCGTCGCGCAGGGCGTTCAGCTCGGCCTCGATGGCCGCGTCGGTCGCGGCGTTGGCGTACGCGCCGGTGTGCAGCTCGATGGCATCGCAGCCGGTCTCGGCCGAGGCCAGAATCTGCTTTTCGTCCGGCACGATGAACGTGCTGACCAGAATGCCCTTTTTGTGCATCTTTTTGACGACCTCGGCCAGCCGTTTGGCGTTGCCGGCGCATTCCAGCCCGCCCTCGGTGGTCAGCTCGGCGCGGTTTTCCGGCACGAGTGTTACTTGATCTGGACGAATTTGCTCGGCAATCCGCACCATCTCGGCGTCCATACACATCTCAAGGTTGAACTTACAGGCGACGGTCTCTTTGAGAACCCGCACATCGCGGTCGCCAATGTGCCGGCGATCCTTGCGCAGATGCACCGTGATCCCGTTGGCCCCGGCCAGCTCGCACTGCACCGCCGCCCACACCGGGTCCGGCTCGTCCGCCCGACGGGCCTGACGAATCGTCGCTACATGGTCGATATTGACGTAAATTAATGCCATTTTATGCTCCTATAATCACAATTGAGGACACAATTATAACGCGATTGAACCCGGCTTCAAGGAAAATGTAAGCGGCACTAAAGTCGCCCGTTGGTATCTTTTTTTTAAGCCACGGATTAACACCGATGAACACGGATTATGGTTAAACGCTGATGACGCTGATTTGACTGATTTTTACAGCAAACTGATAAAAAAAGTTGTGTGGGTGGGCCGTGCCCAACATGCGATGTTGAGTTACTGGATTTCCTATTGCGGATTTCAAATTTCCTATTTATTGAGGGAGCGGGAATGGTTTGATTTTTGGCCGGAAATGGTGTATAGAGTGGCATTAACCGGTGTCGGCCTGCAT
>JBFZBE010000141.1:0-6216 GCA_041308685.1 Phycisphaerae bacterium | reverse complement strand
GGCATTCAGTATCACCGGCCCGCTGCCGACCGGCTCGGAGGTGATCGCCTTTACGGCCAACCGTCAGACGGCGACGGACATTCTGCTGGACTTGCAGGAAGGCGGCATTGATCCGGCGATGATCGAGCCGGATGCGGTCTGCCTGACCCGCGTGCTGGAGCGAACGGTGCGGCCGTCCGAACATCCCGATACGCTGTATGTGCTGCTGGCCGACGGCTGCGGCTATCTGATTCAGCCCGGCAAGGCCGGTTATGCGCCCAAGCTGCGGTCTTTTTTGCTGCCGGTCGGCCAGGATCGCACCGCCGCGATGATCCGCGAAGCGCTGCTGGCTGTCAGCGGGTGGGATGAAGCCGATCCGCTGAAAAAAATCATTTTTTTGGAATCTTCCGAGGGAATCGACAAACAAAAGATCGCCGAACGCACGGGACTTTCGGTGCAGGTGGAATCGGCGATTGACAAGCTGACGTTTGCATCGCGCGTTCCTGGCACACTGTCTGCCGGGGCATTGCTGATTGCGGCCGGGGCGGCTCTGGCGGCGGTGGAAAAAGGCCACAGCGCCGATTTTCGGCGCGATTTTATGCCATATCAGGGTAAGCGGCGTGCGATGGAAGCGAGTTTACGCATCGCGGGGATATCGCTGGCGGTATTTCTGGCGGCGATCGCAATGTTCTTTCAGGCCAGGACCTATCGCCATAACGCCGACACACGCCAGCTCAAAGCAAACCTGACCGAGGAGTTTCGCGGGATGATGTACGGCGTCAATCCGCCCAGCACCGAATCGGTCAATTCACGCCTCAAGCGCACGCTGGTCAATGCCAAACGCGCGCAGGAGGGGTTGGGAACCGGCGATGATAAATCCGTACCCGCTCGGTTGACATTCCTCTTCGAGGCGATCAACGCAACGCTGGCCAGTGTCGATGTGGACATTCAGCAGATTGCCGTTACCGAGCGGTCGATGCGGGTTAAAGGAGATACAAATAGTCGTAAAAGCACGCTGGATTTGTTTGAAGCCATCAAAAAACACCCCAAGCTCAAATTTGGCTCTGAACGGCTGGGGATGGTCGGTGCGCGGGATACGTTTGAGTTTACTCTCGAACCGGGACAATAAATTTAAGTGAAAAGTAAAAAGGCAAAAATATGGATTTAGACATAAAAAAACACATTAAAAATCCTTTGTTTTATTATATCGCGGTGCCGGCGGTGATGGGGCTGTGGGCGTTTGCGGCCGGGGTTATTTTTTACCCAAAGGCCGTATCGAATTGGAAAGACAGCCGGGAAGAATACAAAACAGCACAGGATTTAATGGCACAGATTGTCGCCATTGAGCCGCAACGGCTTGCTTACAAGGCCGAAAAAGGAACCCAAGTCGGGGTTTTTGACTTTACACAGGTCATTAACGAGTTCGCGACGACGTTTTCAATCCCCTCGTCCAATTTCACTCTGAATACACGCGGCGAAACCAAGCGTTCGGGCAAACGGGCACGGTCTGCACAATTTTCGGTAAAATCTATCGACATTGAGAGGTTGACGAAGTTCCTTTCCACGATGCTGATCCGCTGGCCGGACTTGCAGTGCGAGATTATGAGCATCGAAAAGCTGCCGCAAGGCAAGAATAACTGGAAAGTGGATATGACACTGACCTATTATTATTGACGATTGATGATTGATTATTTTGCGGAATTTGCGATACTTATCTGTCTATGACCAAGCGAGTAGCCATATTGGGATCGACCGGGTCGATCGGCCGCAACGCCATTGAGGTGATTGCGCTGCTGGCGCCGGACTTTGAGATTGTTGCGCTGTCGGCCAACAGCAGCGTCGATCTGTTTTGCCAACAGGTCGCCGAGGCCCGGCCGCGCTATGCGGCTTTGACCGACCCGACGGCGGCGCAGCAGTGCCGCAAACGTCTGGCCGGGGCGGGCTGTGAGGTCTTAAGCGGGGCGGACAGTTTGGTGCAGTTGGCGACGTTGGACGAGGTGGATATTGTGCTGTGTGCGGTGGTGGGTGCGGCCGGACTGCCGGCGGCGCTGGCGGCCGCTCAGGCGGGCAAAACGCTGGCCATCGCCAACAAAGAGCCGCTGGTCATCGCCGGCGAACTGCTGACCGAGACGGCTCGCAAACACGGGGCGACTATTTTGCCGGTGGACAGCGAACATTCGGCGGTGTTTCAGGCGATGCAGTCAGGTACGCCCGCCGAGGTGGATAAGGTGATTTTGACCGCGTCCGGCGGGCCGTTTCGCACGGCGACTATAGAGCAAATGCAGCAGGCGACAGTGCAGCAGGCACTCAAGCATCCGACCTGGTCGATGGGGCCCAAGATCACTATCGATTCGGCGTCGATGATGAACAAGGCGCTGGAGGTCATCGAGGCCGTCTGGCTGTTTGGCCTGTCGGTCGATCAGATCGACGTGCTGATTCATCCCGAGTCGGTCGTGCATTCGATGGTCGAGTTTGTCGATGGATCGGTCGTCGCACAACTCGGTACGCCCGATATGAAACTGCCGATTCAATATGCCCTGACGTATCCGCGGCGGGTACGCGGTGCCTGCGACCGGCTGCGGCTGGATCGGCTGGGCAAGCTGACGTTTGAAACGCCGGATTTGAAGAAGTTTCGCGCCTTGGCGCTGGGCTACCAGGCCGTGCGCAGCGGCGGCTCGGCGCCAGTGGTGTTCAACGCCGCCAACGAAGCGGCGGTCGAGGCGTTTTTGGCCGGACGCATCGCGTTCGGGCATATTGTCGAGACTATCGAGTATTGCCTGGACACGCACGACGGCCGGGCGCATCTGTCGCTGGGCGAACTGATGGCCATCGACGACTGGGCGCGGCGGCAGGCGGCCGGGCGGCTGGAAGAACTGTCCGGAGTTATCGTAAAATAATTGCATACAGAACATAAGCCAGGCCGCGCGAGCGGCCGGATTGCGATACCCACGGGGTTACGCTTTATCGGGCAGCTTGCGCTGCCGCGCTTTTGTTTCCAAGGCAGACTAAAGACTATCGACTATCGACTATTGACTAAAGACTATTTGAGGAATTGAATGACAGACGAAAAGACAGCCGCATCGGCCAAAACGGAAACCGGCGGCAATAAGAAGACACCTAACCCTGCTTCGCAGTGGATTACGTTTGCCATTGTGGCAGTGGCGCTGATTGCATTTGCCTTTCAAAAGCCCCAGATGGCCAGGAATATCTTCCTGGTTGCGATTGGTTTTGGCGGCGTGGTGATGATCCATGAGCTGGGGCATTTTCTGGTCGCCAAGCTGGGCGGCATCAAGGTCGAGGCCTTCTCGGTTGGTTTTCCGCCGGTGGTCTTCGGCGTGCGCAAGCTCAAAAAGGGTTTTCGCGTGCGGTTTCTGCCCAAGCCCGGCGCCGAGCAGGTGATCAACGAGGGCGATAGTCCCACCGAATACCAGATCGGCTTAGTTCCGCTGGGCGGTTTTGTCAAGATGCTGGGGCAGTCCGATTCGGGCCCGGCCGAGCAGACCGATGACCCGCGGTCATTCAACAACCGCCCGATCTGGATACGCATTGCCGTGGTCGCGGCGGGCGTGGTCTTTAACGCCATCGGCGCGATGCTGATGTTTATGGCGCTGTTCCTGCACGGCATCGACCTCAAACCCGCCGTCGTCGGCGATGTCGTTCCCAATTCACCCGCGTATGAGGCCGGCTTGCGGCCGGGCGACAAGATCATCGAGATCAACGGCGAGCGATTTGTCGATTTTGAGGCACTGCTTCTGGCGCCGGCGTTGTCGGGCAAGGGCGAGACGATTTCGATGACCGTCCAGCGTCCGGACGGCCAACAGCAAGTCAAGGTCGTGGCCGAACGCGCCGCCGGTGATACGACCGGCCTGCGTGCTATCGGCATTTCCGAAGCGCACACGCTGACCATCGAGCCGAAAATCGCCGATGATGCGGCGTTTGTCGAAGAGATTTTCAAGCAAACCGGCCTTCGCCCCGGCGACCAGATCAAGGCCTTCAACGGCCAGCCGGTTGCGGCACCGTGGGATTTGGCGCAGAAGATACGCCAAACGCTCTTGCCGCAGGCGGTCTTGACCGTCTCCCGCTCGTGGCCGGAAGGCAGCCCCAAGACGCAGGAAAATCTGACCTTTGCGATGCGGGTCGGCCCGACCGTGCGCAATTTCCGCCAGGATAACGACCTGGCGCATATCTACGGGATTGTGCCGTGTTTGAAAGTGTCGGCGGTGATGGAGCGGCCGCAGGCGATGGGGTTGTTGGCGCGTATGACGATGCGCATCAAGGCACTGATGGGTAAAGAAGTCGCCGCCGAGTCGCAGAATGACAAACCCGCCCTGAACGAAGGCGATCTGATCGTGCGCATTGCAGATGCGGCGTATCCGACGTATAAGCAGCTTCGCGACATCACCACCGCACATAAGAACAAACCGCTGGAACTGGCCGTGCTGCGCAAGGACGCCTCCGGCGCATGGAAAGAAGCTGTCGTTACGGTAATTCCCTATGAAGTGCCCGGCAGCAGCCGCGTAACGATTGGCATTGCCGCGGAACTGGCGATGGAAACGCCGATCGCCGCGCAGACCATCGAGGGCGGTATGCCGGGGATGGGGCTGGAACTGCCCGCCGGTGCGCGGATCATCGCGGTCGATGGCCAGCCGGTCGGCGATTTTTACGCGATCGCACAGCTTCTGTTGGCCAATCGCGGCCAGCGCGTTAGCATTGACTATGAGATGGACGGGGTGTCCGGCGGCACGGGTTTGGTTGTACCGCAGCGCGGCGGCATTGAAGCCGAATCATTTACCGAAAAAGGCATTCCGTACGCGGCGATGATGCTGCCGTTCAAGGCCGAAAAGCCGCTCGAGGCGATGGGTATGGGGCTTAAAAAAGCCCAGCAGTTTGTCGTGCGAACGCTCATCACACTCTATCGGCTGTTCCGCAAAGAGGTGCCCTCCTCGTCCTTGGTCGGACCGGTCGGGATCATCAAGGTCAGCTACACCATCGCTGACAGTTCGATCATTCACTACCTGTATTTCCTCGGCCTGATCGGTTCGTGTCTGGCGGTGATGAACCTGCTGCCGCTGCCGGTGCTGGATGGCGGGGTCATCGTGATGCTGCTGATCGAAAAGATCAGCGGCAAGCCCATCCCCGAAAAAATCCAGGGTGCGATCAGCTATGCCGGCTTGGCGCTCTTGCTGAGCTTGATGCTGTGGGTTACTTACAACGACATTATCCGCATTTTGTTCGGATAGCAATACCTTCTTTAAGTGAAAAGGCAAAAGTGAAAAGGTAAAATTACAGGGAAAAAGTAAAAAGGATACGAAATCTATCACTGCGCAAAGGAAGCCGCCTCAATGGGGCTTAGGGCTGATAGGCCTGCGATTTTACCTTTTACCTTGTACTTTTGCCCTTTGCCTTTTTCCTTTTGCCTTATCATCACACCTGCCGCGGTGGTGGGCACGGCCCACCCTACAATAAAACCCTGTTATTTGTAGAAAGCGGCCATCGCATCCCAGTGTCTCTGGAGAGTGCGCCGGTCGGGGCCGCCGAGGTGTTCCCACGGCAGCGGCTGGTCGGGTGCGTAGCTGCGCTGGGCTTGGTCGTATAAATCCATCCCGCAGTCGGTAAACGCCTGCTCCCAGCGGCTCATCGCGAACGTCTCATCCCACAGGTCAAACGTCGCGCCGCTGCGCCAGGCCTTTTCGATGACCGCGCCCAGCCGCCGGTCGCCGCGTCCGGTCGCCGATTCGAGAATGCTGCGGTCAATCTGATGAAACTTGAACATCACACATCGCGCGTTGAGCTGCCGCTTGCGGTCGAGGATGATCGCGCGGGCGTTTTCAAAATACGCCCGGCTCTTTTGCCCCAGCCGTCCGAACGGCGTGTGCGGTTTTGGCACCAGCCAACTGACCGCCGCGTTGACGGCGGCAAATCGCCCATCCACCTCTTTGCGCAGGCGGGCGATCTCATACGACAAATCCACAATCGCTGCGATGTCCGCGTCCGTCTCGCCGGGAAAGCCGACCATATAATAGAGCTTGACCTTCTGAAAGCCCGCCGTGTAGGCCGCGCGGATGGCCGCAAACAAATCGGCGTTGCTGATGGGCTTGTTGATGAGCTGCCGCAGATGTTCGCCGGCGGCCTCAACGGCGATGGTCAGCCCGCTCTTGCGCACCGAGGCGACCATCTTGGGCAGCAGCTCCAATTGCTTTTGCACCTTCAAGCTCGGCACCGACACCCCGACGTGCA
>JBFZBE010000140.1:0-3486 GCA_041308685.1 Phycisphaerae bacterium | reverse complement strand
TGGCCCGGTAACGCTGAGCATCACACATACCGCCAATTTTGCGATGGCCTCGGCGGTCGCCGCGGTCTGCAACAGCTAACCCGTTTGTGCTATGGAAAAGAAAAAGAAAATTTCATAATTTTTTATAGTTAAGGAGATTTGTTATGGAACAGAATGAATCGGTCAATCAGGAATCCGCTCCGGCAGCGGGCGAAATCAGCAAGGACGACAAGACGATGGCAATGCTCTGTCATCTGCTGGCAATTTTTACCGGCTTTTTAGGGCCGCTGATTTTGTGGCTGATTAAAAAAGACCAAAGCGCCTATGTCGATCAGCAAGGTAAAGAGGCACTGAACTTTCAAATCACCGTATCGATCGCGGCGTTTTTATCCAGTCTGTTGATGTACGTCTGTATCGGGTTTCTGGCCTTGCCGGCGGTGCTGATCGCCAATTTGGTGTTCTGTATTATGGGCTGTGTGGCCGCCAACAAGGGCGAGCCGTATCGGTATCCGGTTTCGTTGCGATTGGTCAAATAGCAGTTCTGGATTGTGTTTTTATGGCCGTCTCCGGGCAAAGGGACGGCCTTTTTTATTGCCGCTCAGGATACGGCCTGTCATAATGGCATAAATTCTGGATTTTCCAAATTTTATATAACTGCCTATTATCCATAAAGTTAAGCAAATATTCCAGAGCGGCACAGGGTTTGCTCATTTTAATGGCAGATATCTGGACACAACAACGCCAGACGGGAAAGGACAATCGATGCGATTTGATAAGTTTACCGTAAAAGCCCAAGAGGCCATCGCCACCAGTCAGCAGTTGGCAATGAGCCGTTCCAATACCGTCGTTTCACCTCTGCATCTGCTGCGGGCGGCGCTGGACGATGCGCAGGGACTGGCGGCACTGCTGCTCAAAACGCTCGGCTCCAACCCCGACCGTATTGTGCAGATTGCCGACAGCGAACTGAACCGCCTGCCGACCGGCAAGGTCAGCGGGCCGATCCTGCCCGACAACGCCTATACGCAGGTCTTGCTGGACGCCCAGAACAAGGCCGACAAGATGGGCGATGAGTTTTTGAGCGTCGAACACATTCTGCTGGCGCTGGCGGACATCCCCAGCCCGGCCAAAGAAGTGCTCAGCGTCAATGCCGTTACGCCCAAGCAGTTGGAAACGGCCATCCGCCAGACCCGCGGCAACAGCAAGATCACCGACGAAAACCCCGAAAGCAAATACAAAGCCCTCGAACGCTACGGAATCGACCTGATCGATATGGCGCGTAAGAAAAAACTCGACCCGGTCATCGGCCGTGACGAGGAAATCCGCCGCTGTATGCAGGTCTTGAACCGCCGCACCAAGAACAACCCCGTCCTCATCGGTGAGCCGGGCGTGGCCAAACCGGACATCGTCTAAGGGCTGGCACAGCGGATCGTCGCCGGCGACGTACCGGCCGGCCTCAAGGACAAACGCATCATCGGGCTGGATATGGGCGCGCTGATCGCCGGCACAAAGTTTCGCGGCGAGTTTGAAGACCGTTTCAAGGCCGTACTCAAGGAAGTCATCAGCTCGGACGGCGAGATCATCCTGTTCATCGACGAACTGCACACCATCGTCGGCACCGGCAAGGCCGAGGGCTCGGTCGATGCGGGCAACCTGCTCAAGCCCTCACTGGCACGCGGCGAACTGCGGTGCATCGGGGCGACGACACTGGATGAATACCGCAAGTACATCGAAAAAGACGCGGCGCTGGAGCGGCGATTCCAGCCGGTACTGGTCGATCCGCCGACGGTGGAAGAGACGATCGCCATTTTGCGCGGCCTTAAAGACCGCTATGACGCCCATCACGGCGTGCGGATTGCCGATGCGGCGCTGGTGGCGGCGGCAACGCTGTCCAACCGCTACATCGCCGACCGCTTTCTGCCGGACAAGGCGATTGATTTGGTTGATGAGGCGGCCTCCAAGCTGCGCATTGAGAACGACTCGCTGCCGGCCGAGCTGGACGATATCCGCCGTGAGGTGATGCGGCTGGAGATCGAGCGGCAGGCGCTGAAAAAAGAGACCGACCCGGCCAGCCGCAAGCAGTTGGACAAATGCGAAAAGCAATTGGCCGAGCTGAAGGCGCGCGATACCGAACTGACCGCTCAGTGGAACGCCGACAAGACGGCCATTGGGCATATTAAGGATATTAAATCCCAGATCACCGCCGCCGAGGCGCAGTTTGAGGACGCCCAGCGCACCGGCCACCTGGAGCAGGCCGCCCGACTCATGTACGAGACTGTGCCGGGACTGCGAAAACAGCTTGCCGCGGCCGAAGAAACGCTGGCGCACGCCAACGGCTCTACGCTGGTGCATAATGAGGTGACTGAAGAACACATCGCGCAGGTCGTCAGCAAGTGGACGGGCGTTCCCGTGGCGCGGCTGATGACCGGCCAGCGCGAGCGGCTGATGAAAATGGAAGACGAGATTCGCCTGCATGTCGTCGGTCAGGATGAGGCGGTCGCGGCAGTCAGCAATGCCGTGCGGCGTAATCGCGCCGGGTTGGGCGATCCGAACCGGCCTATCGGCGTGTTTTTGTTTTTGGGTCCAACCGGCGTAGGCAAGACCGAGCTGGCCAAGGCGCTGGCGGAGTTTATGTTCAACGACCCGACCAGTATGGTGCGGATCGATATGAGCGAGTTTATGGAACAGCACTCGGTCGCACGGCTGATCGGCGCGCCGCCCGGCTATGTCGGCTATGAAGAGGGCGGACGGCTCACCGAAGCGGTGCGGCGAAAGCCCTATTCAGTTGTGCTGCTGGATGAGATCGAAAAGGCGCATCGCGATGTGTTCAACGTCCTGCTGCAGGTCTTTGATGACGGACGGCTGACCGACGGCAAAGGACGCACGGTGGACTTCAAGAACACGGTGATCATTATGACCAGCAACTTTGCCGGCCAGCAGATCATGGAATGGGCCGAACGCCAGGGCGCCGACTGGGAAATTGAAGCGCATGTCAAGGATGCCCTGCGGGCGCAGTTTAAGCCAGAGTTTTTGAACCGCATTGATGAAACGATTATCTTCCATGTGCTCAAACGCGAACATCTGGAAAAGATTGTGGATATTCAGCTTGACTATCTCAAGCGGCGGCTCAAAGACCGGCATTTGGAAATGATCGTAACGGACGCGGCCAAAAAGCTGCTCATGGATGAGGGCTATGACCCGACCTACGGCGCACGGCCGCTCAAGCGCGTCATTCAGCAGCGGCTGGAAAACCCGTTGGCCTCGGAGATATTGGCCGGCAAATTCGCCGAAGGCGACCGCATCAAGATCGATTCGGACGGACAGAGCTTTCTGTTCCTCAAGAGCGTCTGATACTATCGAATGGCTTCAAACCCCAGCAGGGTCAGATCGTCTTTAACCGAATGCCCCTGACGGCGATGGGCAACACAGTCCACAATCTCATTGACAGACTGTTGAAGTGAAAGCCCACTGCGCTGTGCAATCAGCTGTTTAAGACCGTCAAGCCCCAGC
>JBFZBE010000139.1:0-3354 GCA_041308685.1 Phycisphaerae bacterium | reverse complement strand
TTACGATCTGCCCGAAATAACGCCGCGAGGTCTCCACATTGTGGTTATACCGCTCAACGCCCGCGGCGGCCAGCCGTTTCATCTGCTCGGCATTGAGAATCCCCAGCCCCATACACACGCCCACGCCGATCTCGTTTTTGATGCGTGCGGTAAGCCCGATCAATCGCTCCAGCTCGGCCGGGCTGACGGATTTGCCGCTATAGACAATCCCGAAATGCGGCACGCCGTTCTGTTTGGCCTCGGCGGCGGCGGCGAGTATCTGGGCGTCAGTCATCACACGGGGTGTTTTGTCCACCGCCGTGTCGTAATGCACCGACTGGGCGCAGAATGCGCAGTCCTGACTGCACCCGCCCAATCGACCGGGTACGATGGAGCAGACCTTGACCCTGCTGCCGAAAAAATGCCGGCGAATCCGATTGGCCCAGTACAGCAGATCATCCAATGCATCCTTCGACACTGCGGATAACTGGTCAATCTGCTCTCTATTTAATAACGCACCGCCGAGCACATCCTCGGCCAGCGTCTGTAAGGTTCTATTCATCTTTATAGGAATTGTAGATTGTAAATTGGATATTGTAAATTAAACAGAAAAATCGATATACCCTTCAGGGTAGTAAATTCCCGCGAGAAAATCCGTAACTGGCGATTGCAGCCCTACATAGCCGCGCCGAAACGGGAAATTTCAATCGCAATCAGTATACCTTTAACATTTGGCATTGAACATTGAACATCATCTGCGTCTAACTCCTTAATCGTCAATCGTCAATTGTTCGTCCCACAGCCGCTCGGCCGGAAATGAAAACGCCCGAAAGGCATCCGCCGAGCAGGTTACGGTTTTCCATCGCGGGCTGCGCCGCTGCATGGCCTTGTGGTAATCTTGACGGCGGATCGCCAAAAAGACATAGCGCTGCCCATCCCGTTCAAAGACCTCCAGCCCGTCCTCGTCCACCAAAGGCAGTTGGAGCCGATAGGCGAACACGAACGCCGCCTCGGCCGGTTCCACCACCGCCGAAAGCCGCTGCTGCCAGAAGGCCAGCGAACGCACATCGTCGTCAAAGACCCATCGCTCCAGGCCGCACCGCCCGGCCAGCGAGTCGCCTTCAAAGACCCGCCCCTTCAGTTCCACCAGCACACAGCCGCCTTCGCGCGGGTACACCACATAGTCAAAGGTCTTGGCCGAGCCATTTTCCTGGACATACCGATGCGTCTGATCGACGCGCAGACAGGCAACCCGGTGTTCGGCCAGCCAGTCCTCGAACGCCCGTTCATACGCATTTTGTACCTGTTTTGCGGCAACCATCGCACTACAATAATCACAAACAGCGCCTTTTTGCAAGTTTTTTATCGGCTGTCACAATACCCTAAAAACAGACCTGTGATGTATTTTTTAATGGGGCTTTACTTCATTCGCCCGGTGTGATACAGTTTACCGCCATATAAGCTCCAAATGGTTATACTGTAACAAACCAGCTAAGGACGATACGAATGACACGAAGCAACCGATGTGCGGCGCTATGGCTGATCGCGGCGCTGCTGGCCGCCGGCTGCGGCGATTCCAAAAAAGGCAAATACACCGAAGAGCAGATGCGGAAGTTTCCGCTGGCCAATCGCTATGAATTACCGGCGGCGACCGGCGGTATGGTGATGAGCGTCTATGGGCAGACGATCACCGCCGATGAGATCCTGCTGGCGGTCGAGGATAAGCTCAAGCCGGCCGCCTCTGTGAAGGATTCGGCGGCGTTTTCGGAGGCGGCGCTGCCGCTGGTGCGTCAGACTGTCCGCAGCAAGGTTGCCGACATTCTGCTCTATCAGGAAGCCCGCAAAAAGGCCCCCGACAACATCGACGAACAGTTGGACAAGGCCGTCGAACAGGAGACCCACCGGTTTGTGGCCAGCTTCGGCAACAATTATGCGCTGGCCGAGGCCCACATCCGCCGGATGGGACTGGACTGGCGCACCTTTCATGAATACCAAAAGAAGATGATTATGACCCAGTCGTATCTGTCCAAGGAGCTGGATCAAAAACTGCGGTTCACCCACAGCCAGATGACCGACTACTATCAAGCACATCGCGATGAGCTGTTTTGCCGCCCCGGGACGGTGGAGTTTTATGCCATTGACCTTGTGCCTGAAAAGCTGGATGCCGGCTTGATCGCAGAAGGACAAACCGCCCGCACGACGGCGATGGAACTGGCCGGACAGCTTGCCGCGCGGGCGCGTGACGGCGAGGATTTTGCGGAACTGGCCAAACAGTATTCGCACGGCCCGCTGGCCTCCGCGGGCGGCAAATGGCTGCCGGTAACATTGGGCGGTAACGCACTGCCCAAGCCGTATGCTATTCTGGAGACCGAAGCGGTCAAACTCGAACCGGGGCAGGTATCCGATCCGGTCGGCGGCGACGACCATATTTTTGTCATCAAGCTGGTCGCCAGGGATATGGGCGGCTGCCAATCGTTTGCCCAGGTCCAGTCGATCGTCGAGCAGCAGCTGCTGTTTGAGCACCGTCAAAAGCAGTACGAGGATTTTGTCAGCGAGTTGATCAAACAGGCCGACTTTGTCGAGATGGAACGGTTCTCCGAGTTCTGCACCAACGCCGCCTGGGAACGCTGGAAACAACAATAGTTCTTAGTTCTTAGTTCTTAGTTCTTAGTTCTTAGTTCTTAGTTGGTAGTTCATAGGAAAGCGGCCGGAAACCAGTGTGCTGTTTTTATTGCTGGAAGCTGAACGCCTGCGATGTTTTGTTTAATTTACAATCTCCAATATACAATATGACTGGAAATGGTAATCGTATGACCGTCGTCGCACATGGGATTGATCTGGTGGAGTTTGGCCGCATCGAACAGATGCTCGACCGGCATGCGGATCGCTTTCTGGAGCGGGTCTTCACCCCGCGCGAACGGGCGGACGCCGAGGCGGTCAAAAACCGCATCGAAAAGCTGGCCGGACGCTTTGCCGCCAAAGAGGCCGTGATGAAGCTGGTCGGCACCGGCTGGCGGGATGGCGTGGCCTGGACGGATATCGAAGTGGTCAACAATCCGCTCGGACAGCCCATCGTTACGCTGTCTGGTAAGGTCAAAGAGCTGGCCGAGGCGATGCGGCTTGGCCCGGTAACGCTGAGCATCACACATACCGCCAATTTTGCGATGGCCTCGGCGGTCGCCGCGGTCTGCAACAGCTAACCCGCACGACTGTTTGGATTTTTCAAGGCCGTCTCTGTGCAAAGGGGCGGCTTTTTTGTTGCCACGATGGATACGGCCTGTCATAATGGCATAAACTCCGGATTTTTCAAATTTTATATAACTGCCTATTATCCATAAAGTTAAGCAAATATTCCAGAGCGGCACAGGGTTTGCT
>JBFZBE010000138.1:0-3444 GCA_041308685.1 Phycisphaerae bacterium | reverse complement strand
GATGACAAACATCGCCGCGATGGACGGAACTGCCGCCTGCCCGAACCGACGCGATTGGCGCATCAGCAGGTAACGGCAATGAAAAAATTGATGGTGTAAATGTGTAAGTCATCTCAGCTATTTTTTATCATTCTACGTTCCTATACGTTCAAAAATCCAATCCATAGACACGAGTGAACCTCGCATTTGTTAGAAGATTGCTTTATTTGCACTCAGCAATCGCGATGCTATGAACTTATTGTATTTTTTATAATGTTACTGGATTGATTTGTCGAAATGATTGATGTATATTGAACTCTAACAAAACACTAACAATTGAATAATAAAACAGGAGATGTGCGATGAGTACAAGATATTTGAGCTTGCTTGCAGTTCTGCTGATGCCCTCTTTGGTATGGTCAAATATTAATACACAAGAAGGCGACTCCGCTATTGCAGATTTAACAAAAGTGCCAACCGCTGAGCTTTTAACGCTGGCCGAGAAAAATGACAGCGTCGCACAATATCATTTGAGCCAGCGATACGCCAACGGCGAAGGCATTGAACGGGATGACGTGCAGGCCTATAAGTGGTCGCTGCTGGCCGAGCGCAACGGCGTTGCGATTTTCGGCAACCGCGAAACCCTTGAGCAGCGGATGACACAGGAACAGATTCAAGCCGCAGAAGCGATGGCCGACATGTTCGCACAGCTCAACGCCCTGCCCCAAAAAAAATTCGTTGCGGACGCGGAAGGGTTTAGCGTGCTTTTTCCCGCTGCGCCAAAACGCACGGTGCTTCAGGACAATGCGCGGCTGTTTGCGGTGCATTATCAGGCGACATCTGAGGATGGGGCGACGCAGTATAATGTCTCCTTCCAGACCTTCAAACAAGGAAAGATCAACGAAGGCAAGGCACAAACAAAGTTTTTGAATGAATACCTGGCCGGACGGGCGATGTTTGCCTGGAAGAACCAAATCCAGAAAAAAATGGTCAAGTTCAACGGCTGTGCAGGGGCGATGTTCAAACACAAGACATTTTCAGGCCCGACAGAAATGACTCATGAAGGCGTTACGTTTCTGGCCGACGGCGGCGCTGTAACGCTGACCTGCGTCTATCCTTCGGCCAATCCGCCAGCACTGACCTTTCAGGACTACATCGATTCCTTTGAGCTGCAAGGCGGCGTGAAATAGAAGAAGTCAGAAGCCAGAAGCCAGAATGAAGAAAAGCTGGCTGCTGGCTGCTAAACATTTGACATAATCTATGTCCAAACCCTTTATCCTGTAAATCCGGTTAATCCTGTCTAAAAAAAACCGTTTCGTCAATCATTATAAGCCCTTACTGGGCTTTGGCGACGCGCTCGACCTGTTCGAGATACTTTTGGATGTTGTCGCGCGGGTTGACGGTCTGGGCGCGTTTGAGCAGCGGGATGGCTTCGGCATAGCGGCCTTTGCCGACCAGCAATTGGGCGTGGCGGACTTTGGCGTCGGCCTCGAACTTTTCCAACCCCGCGGCACGCTCATAATAGAAGACGGCCTTTTCGATATTGTCCGTGCGGGCGGCGTGCTGACCCAGTAGAATCAGCGCCTCGCCGTCCAGCGGGTCGATCGTAACGATCTGCTCGAGCACTTGCACTTCTTCATCGCCGGAACCGGAAGCGACCGCCAGCCGGGCCTGAATTTTCAGCAGTTCTTTTTTGCTTTCCGTATCGAGCTTTTCGCCATAGACCTTTTCAATATGCTCGACGATCTGGCGGGTCTGGCTGAACACGCCGCGCGCGGCCAGCGCTTTGGCCGAGCGGAGCGGACGCGCCGGGCTGCCGTCGGGCGCTTTATCCATGGCGCGGATGTAGGCGTCCACCGCCATCTCATACAGTTCCTCATTGATATAGATGTCGCCGAGCACATATAAGCTTTCGGGGCTGGACTTGCCGAGCATCTCGACCAGCTCATAGATTTCGGCGGCCTTGAGCGGCTGATTGAGGCCGATGTAGGCGTTGGCCTGCAGAAGCCACATATCCGCCCGGTCGGGATTGGCCGCGATCAACTGGTCGCACAGCACAACGGCCTCGGAGAACCGCTCCTGCTTGAACAGCGCACGCGCCAGCCCCATCTTCCAATCCAGCGTTGCCGGATCGAGCAAGATCGCCATCCGGTAGGCCGATTCGGCCGACAGGGCGTTGTTGACCGAGGAATACGCAAAGCCCAGCAGGCCGTATGTTACCGCATCGCCGCCGCCCAGCTCGATCACCTTGGTCAGGGCAGGCAGGGCTTTCTCAAACGCGCCCTGACGCACATAGATCAGCGCCAGATTGCGCCATGCGCGGCGAAACTTGGGGTATTTCTTGACCGCAAGCTGATAGGCCTCGGCGGCTTGATCCAACTGCTCCTGCTGAAACCAGATATTGGCCAGCGTAAAATCGATGACCGCGCTGGCCGCGTCATTACGCTGCTTTTGGAGCAGTGCGACCGCCTCTTCAATTTTATTGGACGCGATCAGCCCCATTACTTTCTGCATCTGGTCGCGCTCGGCGGCGGTAACGCGCGGCTCAATGTCCGTCTCGGCGATGTAGCTTTCGGTAAAGTACCGCTGAAAGTCCGGACTGTTCCACAGTTCCAGTTGCGCCGGCGTCAGATCGCCGGCCGCTGTCAGCGCCGAAACCAGCGTGATGACGGTCAGTACGACAACCGTTTTGATTGTGTTCTTTTTATCCATTGTCTGCATCGTTATCATCCCTTCGGGAAAGTAATCGGTACACGCATCCGGAACCGCACGGGCTGGCCGCTGCGTTTGCCGGGTTCAAATTTCCATTGTTTCACCGCGGTCAGCGCGGGTTTTTCAAATACAGGGTCGGTCGATTGACTGACCTTGGCATCCTGCACCCGACCATTCTGATCGACCACAAACACAATATACACCGTGCCGGGGGCTTTTTTGCGAATCTCTTTGCTGATCATCGGGCTGGGCTGATAGACCGCCCGCGGCTTCTGATCCAGATCGGCGATGGAAAACAGTGCATCGACGGTCTGGGTTTCCGAAGCGACGGTATTGAGCTTGACGGCAAAATCGCCGCTGCCCAGACCATCGCCCATGCCGGGGTTGAGCGCCAATTCCAACTGCGACAAATCCAGCGGCGGCGCCTCGTCGGCCAGTTCGGGCGGCTGTTCTTCCGGCTCGGGTTCTTTTTCCTGTTCCGGTTCCGGCGGCGGAGGCGGGGCTTCCAGTCGCGCCGTCTCGACCGAACGCACGATCGTGTCGGATGCGGCGGGCTTGGCCAGCGTCTGCATCAGCGGCAGCACCAGAAAGAACGCCAGCGTCAACCCGACAGCCCCCAGCAGCACCGCAACGCGATGCAGAAGCTCCCGCACTATTCGGAATGATTTTGTTTTGCGATAACTCATAGAACCTGTCAGATCAGTTGGCCTGCTGTCGTGTTGCGACGCTGACTTTGACCAGATCGGAAGAGCG
>JBFZBE010000137.1:0-3808 GCA_041308685.1 Phycisphaerae bacterium | reverse complement strand
CCGCCTCCTATCGCGAACAAAACAATGTGCCGCTGATCGTGGCGCACCCGGCCTACCCGGGCGGCAAGCGATGCAAGGCCGTAACCTCGCACCTCGACCTTGCGCCGACACTTGTTTCTCTGACCAACGCAAGCAAGGACAAGAAGGCAGAAATCGTCAAGGAACTGCCGGGCAAGGACTTCTCCGGGGTGCTGGCCGCTCCGGAAAAGGCGGGTTTCGACGCGGTGCGCGACGGCCAACTGTTCTGTTTCAATATGTTCGCTTTACTGGACGGCAGCTTCCTGCAGAAGGCCCGCGATATGGTAAAACAGGGTAACGCGGCGAAGATCAAGGAATCCGGCCTGCGTCCGGATCTGTCCAAACGCGGCGCCATTCGCAGCGTATTCGACGGCCGTTATCAGTTCACGCGATACTTCTCTCCCAAACAGCACAACCGCCCCGAGTCCATCGAGGACTTGTTTGCGCTCAACGACGTCGAGTTGTTCGACCTTCAGAATGACCCCAACGAAGTCAACAACCTCGCACTGGAGCCAAACAAGCACGCGGAGCTTCTGGTGGCTATGAATGCCAAGCTGAACAAACTGATCGATGCGGAAGTAGGCGAAGACGCCGGACAGATGCTGCCCGGCGGCGTGGACGCCGGCTGGGTGGCAACCTCCGCCGTCAACGACTGGTAACCATCAACAGAGTTGCAGGTCGCGCAGAATGCGGCCTTGCCGGATAGGTCAACCGTTTTTTTGGAAAGGGAATGTACAATGAAAACGAAAGCAATTGCAGTAAGTGTGCTGGCGGCCGTATTGGTTTGCGGATGCGGATCGCCCAAGGTCAAGCCCGTCGGTTTTTTGAGCGATTATTCCAAGCTGGTGCGGGAATCGGACACAAGCATGCGGTATGTCGATGACAAAGCGGCCGTCGGCTATACGGCGTTCATCGTCGATCCGGTGCAGACGCGGTTTTACAGCAGTTCCGACGCCGCCAAGGGCAAGCTGACCGAAGAGCAGATCCGCGATCTGACCAATTATATGCACGCAAAGATCGTGCAGGCGGTCGAGGGCGCCGGCTTGACCGTGGCCTATCAGCCGGGTCCCAATGTCGCGCGCGTGCGGGTGGCGCTGACCAACATCGAAAAAACCGATGCGATCAATATGATTCCGCAAGCCAGCGTGCTTGGCGCCGGCGTCGGCAAGGCGTCGATGGAAGCCGAGATTGTCGATTCGGTCAGCGGCAAACAGATCGCCGCATCGCTGCAGTCCGGGATGGGCTCGCGGGTTCCGTTTACCAATCTGGGCGACTGGACGGCGGCTAAGGGCGTGATGGATCACTGGGCCAAGAATTTCCAGAAAAAACTGGAAGCGCTGCACAGCAAATAACCTGAATTGTTCAAGCGGGATTATAAAAAAAGGAAAGCAATATGAAAGCGATACAACTGGGGATTGGCGGACTGGCTGTTACCTTGTTTGTTTTGGCAGGTTGTTCGACAACGCCGAAAAAATCCGAGGCCAAAACGAAACTTAACAATGAAGTCATAGAGGCGATCTCGGCGTTTAAAGAGGCAGACCCATCGATCCAGTCGTTTTTTGACAGATCTTACGGCTATGCAGTTCTTCCAAAAGTGACCAAAGGCGCGTTTTGGTTCGGCGTTGCGGGCGGCCGTGGACAGGTATACCGTCAGGGACAGGGGCAAATGATCGGCTACTGCAAGATGGGACAGGCAACGCTGGGATTTTCATTCGGCGGTGAGTTCTTCCGCGAGATCATCTTCTTCCGTGACCAGCAGGATTTGGAGCGGTTTACGGGCGGAGAGTTTGCCTTTTCGGCTCAGGTTACCGGCACAGCCGTTACGGTCGGAGCTGCCGCAAAAGTGGATTACAAGGACGGAACGGCCGTGTTTGTGATGGCGGATCGCGGCCTGATGGTCGATGCGTCGCTGGGCGGCCAAAGATTTGCGTTTGCGGCCAACGAGATGCCGTAACAGCATACAGAAGCTTTGTCAACTTACAGATTACGCCGGCGATGCTGCCCTGACAATACGGCCGATACCGTTGGCGTAATCTGTGGTCTCTTTGGATAGGAAGTGGATATGAAGAAAGAAGAGAAAGAAAATAACGGCGGCAAAATGAAAGGCAAGGCCTACGAAAAGGAACTTGAAAAACTCCAGACCGAGCTGTGTTATCTGCAGCAGTGGGTGGTGCATAAAGGCCTGCGAGTGATGATCGTTTTCGAAGGGCGCGACGCGGCGGGCAAGGGCGGCACGATCAAGGCGATCACCGAGCGGGTCAGCCCGCGGGTGTTCCGGGTTATTGCTCTGCCGGCGCCGTCCGACCGTGAGAAAACCCAAATGTACGGCCAGCGGTATATCAAGCATTTTCCCGCGGCCGGCGAGGTGGTGATCTTTGACCGGAGCTGGTACAACCGCGCCGGGGTTGAGCCGGTGATGGGGTTCTGTACGCCCGCCCAGCACGAAAAATTTCTGGAGGATTGCCCCAAGTTCGAGAGCTTCTTTGTCCGTTCGGGCATCCTCCTGATCAAGTACTGGCTGGAGGTCGGCCAGGACGAACAGCACCGGCGGTTTGAGGCGCGGATCAATGACCCGCTGCGGCAGTGGAAGCTCAGCCCGATGGATATCGAATCGTATGTCCGCTGGTATGACTATTCGCGCGCCCGCGACCGGATGCTTGCGGCGACCGACACCCAGGACGCGCCGTGGCATATTATCCGATCGGATGATAAAAAGCGGGCACGGCTCAACTGCATTGCGCATCTGCTCAGTATGATCCCGTACAAAAAAGTTAAATCCAAAAAAGTAACACTGCCTCCGCGTTCCAAAAAAGGCAAATATGACGATCAGGCCACGCTGAAAGGCCGGACATTTGTTCCCGATCAATATTAAAGACAGAAAACAGCTCATTTATTAAGGACACAGATATGAAAAAAGTGACTCTCTGGATTTCTCTGGTGACGGCGATTTTAATAGGCGGATGCAATAAGAATACCTCGCCGAAAACCTTCTCGAATATGGATGTGAAAACCACCTACAGCACAGCGGCCAATTACCCAGCCGGCACAGGGTATGCGATTGTGAACCTGCCGTCCGCGGTTGATCCGGACAGTGAGGAAGCCCGGATCGAACAGCGGATTCAGACGGCGCTGGCCAATGAGCTGACGTCGAAAGGGTACAAGCCCGTCAACGCCGCCGAGGCGCAGTTTTATGTGGCCTGGAGTCTTCAGGTCAAACAGGATATCGATGTGCTGGCGGGGATGAGCGACGAACCGGGCAACGAATGGATCGCTGTGATCCTGACGCCGGAAGAGTATGTCGGCGGCGCATTGATGGTTCAGATTATGGATGCCCGGAAAAAAATGCCCGTTTGGCTGGGTGTCTTCAACGCCAATGTCGAGTTGACTGACGTCGGTGAGCAAGAGAAAAAAGAGCGTATCGCCTTTGCGATGCGTGAGCTGCTCAAGTCGTTTCCGCCGAAATAATGCAGAACATTCAGGAAGCAATGACGAATGCGCCTAACCTAACACGCAGCATGCGGTTGCCGATTTTTCAGGGCATACTGCCGATTCAAGCTGCCCAAGTGCCGGCTGAGGTTGCCGCCGGTGTTACTTTGGCGGCGCTGGCGATTCCCGGGGCGATGGGCTATGCCCGCATCGCCGGTATGCCGGTGATCACGGGGCTTTATACGCTGCTGATTCCGATGGCGGTGTTCGCGGTGTTCGGCTCGTCGCGGCATCTGGTCGTCGGGGCGGATTCAGCGACAGCGGCGATTCTGGCGGCGGCCTTGACGGGGCTGGCGGCGACGGG
>JBFZBE010000136.1:0-8348 GCA_041308685.1 Phycisphaerae bacterium | reverse complement strand
CGATCCTTTGTCGCTCATATAATTGACCTCTATCCAACCGTAGGATGGGCTTTAGCCCATCGTTATTATTAAAACCGCAGATGACCAGAGATTATTTTTTTGCCACAGAGAACACAGAGATAATTTTGAATGATGAATTTTTAATTCTTAATTCATTCAAAATTCAAAATTAAGAATTCAAAGTTTTCTTCATTCTACACTCTTAATTCTTCATTTACATTCATCTGTGTAAATCTGTGTCTAAACCTGCGACCATCTCATTATTTCCATTCTTTGGGGCGTGTTAACATATACCCATCAGATTTTATTACATTATCCGCAAATTGGCTCTTTGCCAATGTCCCGCGTCCAATTGATATGCAGGCATGAACATTCCGTTTTAAGTGTTGTGAATCTCGATTGGGCGGAAATAAGGCAACTATACGTTTATTGGGGAAAAATTGACGAATCTTTTTAACAGGAGGCACAAGGTCGCTGTCTGCTGAAACAAGAAAAGCGGTATCAAATTGATTATGAAAAGCGTCTGACAGCAATTCAGTCGCAACATTAACATCCGTCATTTTTTCTTCACAAATTGGCCATGTGTTTCCACACCGCCTGCATTCCACTGGTTTTTGGAGATAATGCCCATAATATATTTGGAAGTCGGACAGAGTGTCCAGTGCCTCAAGATAAGTGGTTTGGCGTTTACTTTTATCTGCAGGGCGCGAAATGCGAGCAGTAAAATACTTGGTGCAAGCCAATGATTGCGTAGGTTTTAACAGGTTTTGAATCAACAACTGGATATTTAACCAATAGAATCTCTGGTAATTGGCGTTCTTTAATCCATAATAAAGATTAAACCCATCAATATAAGCAAAAATTCGTTCTTTTTTATCCATTTGAGTTAAAATTTCTTGACATTGTGGTCGATACAACGTATTATAAATTCAGTTAACCCCCTCGGAGATAGCATCTCCGAGCTGACGCCCCTTATGGGGCGTTTCTTTTGCGCTAAATGTTTCCTTTCGGCCAAATACAAATCTTTCTCTGCCGTGTTTTTGTGCCGTTGCTTTCCGGGTCGAATTCCGATTGTTCAACCCCCGGACTATAAAGCTCAAAACCATCCTCTTTAAGCTCATATACGAACCGCCCCCCGCTGACCGGATCGATCAACGTCTCTTCGGGCGTGTACGGCAATAACTCGTCCAGTGACTGCGGCCACCGCTGGTGTTTTTCCTTAAATTGCCTCAACTCACATAACAGCAGAACGCCTTTCCGCTGGCATTCCACTTTGGGCAATATCGAAAAATATATAGTACTCATCATACTTTTGGTATGCTTAACAGACCCTTTAATACAGCTCTCGATATTTGATGGAATCTCAAAAGACATCTGAGAAAAATGAATCATATCCTCTCTTGAGGGCGAATAGCCAGTAAGCGGCTCAAATAAATTGTCAATTTTTTCAAATACAGGTTTCGGTGTTGATGGTGTAGTTGACCACATCGCCATAATTGCCAGTTTTTCCAAAACAGATGCCCAATAAGTGTTTGGTATTGGAACATCTTCTTCAATATCTAAACCTCTCAACATTTGACGAACTCGCACAAATCTAACTTTACCGGAGGGATGTGTCTGATACATCAAAGCAAAAACTTCTTTTGCAGTCAAAATCTCATGGGCAAGAATGTCCGGCCATAAGCTCTGAAAGTCAAATGAACTCTGTTTGATGGAATGCTTTATAAATTCAATGTGCTCATCGGTAACTGATGACTCAATCACGATTTCACTGAGCCTATCATGCCCAAGACTTTGAATAGAAAGGCCGGTCATCAGGTCAATAAAAGTGGGCTGATGAATAAAGTGTTGCCCCATTTTTACAAGGGTAATTGAATCCTTAATCTGATCTGGATTTGATAACTGTCGTATTCTTCTATTAAGTGTCATCGCCATTTCTTTTGCTGCGGAAAGCCGTTTCAACTGCTTAGTTGTTAAGACAAGAGATGGGGCAATATGAAAATAACAAACCTCTTTTTGAGCAGCCAGATGCAGTTGTTCGAATTCCGGTGCCAGTTCCTTAAGCAATTCCGCCATTTCAGGAAATTGTTCACCCTCCCATAATCCATCCGATGTCTTTCCATCTGGGTCGATTGCGGATATTCTTTTTTCAATTTCATTCCAATCGCGCATCGCAAACACGGCATTATAAATCGTCGCGGCGTTGTCTTCCGGCGGGAGGGCAAAACGGGCATTAAAAGCGTCGATTTCCTCCTGTATGGACCAGGGTTTCCATTGGCCATCGTCTTTTTCGGGGATAAGTATCAAGACGGCCAATACAATCACCCCAGCAGAAACGCCCAGCCAGAACACTTTTCGAAATTTTCCGGTAATGACCGTCAGTCCCGCCAACAAGACCGCGAAAAGAGCTGTAATCTTCCACGGCGCCTGCACATACAGCCCCGCAATCACCAATCCAGCCAGCAGTACAATCGCCAGCCATCGCAGCGCACAAAAAAACGTCCTGACAGGATGTTTTCCTGTCTTTGTTTTAACATCATTAGATTCCATATTCAAACTCCTTCTGCAAAAAAATTAATTTTCCCATTAATTCTGTCTAAAAAAAGAACTATCGTTCCGGCAGGGTCACGACGAAGGCGCTGCCGCCGGGGATGTTTTGGGCTTCGATCTTGCCGTCGAGTTTTTCGAGGATATCGCGGCAGATGGCCAAGCCCAACCCCGTCCCGCGGCCGGGGGGCTTGGTCGTAAAGAACGGCTTGAACATCTCCTCGGTCAGGGCCGGGTCAAATCCGCCGCCGGTGTCGGCGATTGTCGCCTGCCAGCCGTCCGGCGTTTTGCTCAGCCGCACCGTCAATGTGCCGCTGCCGTTCATCGCATCGGCGGCGTTTTTGATCAGGTTGCAGAAGACCTGGAACATCGCTTCGCTTTTGACCGGCAGAACGGGGCCGGTGTAGTCTCGCTCCAGCCGCACCTGGATGCCTTCCAATACGCCGCCCATTGACGCGATGGCCTCCTCGGCCAGCTTATCGAGCGGCTCTTTCTCAAACGGCGTGTGCGCCCCGCGCGAAAACTCCAGCATCTCGCCGAGAATCTTGACCATCCGCATCAGGCCGTCCCGGCACTGCTGCAAATACTGCCGCGCCTTGTCCGGCTGGGTGTCCAGCGCCCGCAGCGACAGGTTGACATACCGTAAAATCCCGTCCAGCGGGTTGTTCAGTTCGTGGGCGACCCGCCCAGCCACCTTGCTCATCGTCGCCAGCCGCTCGGCCTGTGCCAGCTCGGTTTCCATCGCCACTTTGTCGGTTACGTCCGAGACCAGCAGCCCGCCGCCGACAATCTCGTGGCTGTCCGGCTCGCGCACCGCCGCCAGCGACAGGTTCAATAGGTGCGTTTTGCCGAACGCCGTCGCCTTAACCGCGTTAAAATGCACCGTCTGGCCAACCGTTACAACAGAGCCGATGATTTCTGTCCAGTTTTTCCAGCTATGCCCATCGGTGGCCGCGATGAGCGTTGCATCGATGCGGTCTTTGAGTTCCAAAATGCGCCCGACAGGGGGCGTAAAATCAACAATTTTGAATCCGCAATCAAAAGAAATAACCCCCGAACCAGTCGCTTCACACAGCGATTTTGCCAAATTGTTGAAAAAAAGCCCCGAATCATCAGGGTTTTGATGCGATTTGTTTATTTCAGACAACATTTTTTGCCTCAAACACTTAAAGTCGCCAAAAAAGACCAGTCCTTTGATATTAAATCATTAGGGTTTAATTTTGTCAACAATGGTGTTTCATTTTTTCATCATAGAAAAATACTGTTTGTGGCCGCATTTGCAGCGTCATAAACATAAGAAAGATTGAAAAAGTGGAAAAATCGTTGATTTTTATAAACATTTTTTGCAGTAAAGACGATATTAAATGAAGAAATTGATCCTTTTGAAAAGCGTATAAGCCCTCTATGGATAAGGATATTCGCTCAATTGTAAATGTTTTAGGGATAAATGAAAGGGATCGCCGGTATGAAACTTGCTAATGATCCTTACGAAGCGATTGGAATGTATTTTCAAAAGGAGAGTAGTCAGATGGATCGTGAACGACGCAGTGCCCGCAGAAGGCCGCTTGAGCTTTCGGTGTTTTGCCAGAAAGTCGGCGCGGTGGACGGCCGGCTGTTCAGCGGCAATTCGGTCAATGTCAGCCCCAGCGGGATACTGTTGAAAATGCAGGGTTCCGCGCTGCGCGACGGCGAACTGGTCAGTGTTGAACTGGCCGTGCCTCAGGCAGATGGCGTCGGGCAGACCGCCCGGTTTTCCAGCTATGCCCGTGTGGTACGGATTGATGACGAGGGCGCCACTGTGGGCAGCGAAAAAGAAGTTGCACTGGAGTTTTGTGAATCACCACGCTTTCAATTTTAGCGGTTAAACTTTCTATTCCATTGACAAATTTTCGGTCTGTCTTAGAATCCAAAGCCGATGAAGCTTTGGATTTACAATGTTGTTTTGTGGTTGTTTATTGTGGCCGGATGCACTCCTGTTCCTCCCGGCCGTTCTGAACGCCCTGATCGTCCCTCGGTCGAGGGGTTGAAGATTCAGGACTTAAGAAACCCTGATATTGAGCATTCTGACCCTGTTGTTGTTTTTTTGATTACCTCTTATCATTTTAGCCCCTCTCAATTACCGGCGGTTTGGTCGTGCTGTGAGGGGTTGTCGCAGGAAGCAATCGCCTTTGCGGACAAGCAGGGATTTGAGGGCAGCGGTTTTGCGGGGGCGATGGGTACTGCGACGCAGTTAGGGACGCTCTGGAACTGTCTTCGGCAGGCCGGAGCGATACGCTTTAACCAATCGACTCTGCTGGTCAACCCCAATGCAGAAATGCCGTTTGGCCGGATTTTCATAAACAACCAGACGTCTATCAAGGATGGAGGCGATGCCGTATCGCTGCGAAAAGGGTATTTGAGCTGGACCGTCAAGCCGTATCTGAACGCGCCCTCGTTCCGTCAGACGGCCGTGGAATTGGTGCCGATGTTTATGCCTGAAGTACTTACCACTTGGCCGGGGGCGGATCAATTTACATTGAAAATGTCCCACCGGTTCAAATCAGGACAACTGTCGGCGTTATTTCAGGAGGGAGATTTTATCGTGCTGACCGGCCGACACGACGATCCCCAGCAAATGACCGATGTGGAACGGGCGCTGTTTTTCGAGCCGGACCAGCAACCCTATATGCGGCTTTATGTGGTTGTTTTTGTGCGTGTGGATCAATAAAAAGCCGTGCTGCGGGTCGTGCGAAAATCATTTTAGACAGGCCGCGGCAATAACCGATATAAAGAGTTATAATTCAGTACAGAGAAAGGATTTGCCGGTTTCGATGCGGTTGGGTTGGCCAAAACAGCGGCGGGTTGTCCGCGAGCGTGATTTCAAGACGGTGCTTTCTCGTAAATGCTTTGTATGCAATGGGATGATGCGTCTTTACGCCGCTGCAAACGGGCTGGAGAGGGTACGTTTTGGCGTGTCGGTAGGCCGTAAATGCGGAACCGCCGTACTGCGCAACCGCCTCAAACGGCTGGCGCGCGAGGCGTTTCGCCTCAATCAGCATCAACTCCCGGCCGGACGGGACTACATTTTGATTTTGTCGGCGGGCAAAGGGATTGTCGAGGACAGCAGGAAGCTTGATTTCAAGACCTTTGAATGCCGGTTTTTGCAGATGATGGAACGGTTAAACCAAAAGCCGTGTTTTCGTACAGACGATGATGCCGAAAAAGAAAAACAACAGTGATTTAGCAGCGATTGGAATGGCTGCCCAGAAAGCGGGCGTGTCCCGCCAGAGTTTGCAGTATTATCTGATGCTCGGTTTGCTGGATCCGACCGAAATAACGGCAGCCGGACGTCGGCTGTTTGACGCAGCGGCCATTGACCGCATTCGATTGATCAAAACGCTTAATGCAAACGGCTATACATTGCGGGGAATTCGTGAATTGTTCCTGCAGCAGGATCGCCGTGCGATGAAAGGGAAAGAGTGATGACCGATTTTCAGACACAGCAGCGGCGCCGGAATATGGTGGTCGGCGGGTTTGTCCTGCTGGCCTTTTTGGCGTTTATCTGGATGCTGACCAAGTTTCGTGATCTGCCGCTGTTTGCCAGCCGGGTGCGGTCGTTTACGGTGATGGTGCAGTTTGCCGATGCGCCGGGTGTACTGAAAGATACGCCCGTGCAGTACTGCGGCTATCAGATCGGGCGGGTTATCGATGTCGCCCCGCCGATGCTGACCAAAGGCGGCAATACCCATACGGTCACTGTATCGATCGCGATCGATAAGAAGTTCAACGATATCCCCGACAATGTGGATTTTTTGATCGTCAAACGCGGACTGGGCAGCAGTTATCTTGAACTTCGGGACAACCCTGAAAAATCGATGACCGGCTATCTGCACGATCAGATGGACGCAATCGGCGCTGTCAGCAGCGCCAGTGAATTTTTCCCGCCGCAGGTGCAAAAGAAACTGGAAGATTTGGTCGATTCGATCACCCTGCTGTCACAGAACACCAACGCCATCATCGGCGACACAGACAATCAGGCCAATATCAAAGCGACGCTGGCCAATATCACCCAGACGACCGCGCAGGCGACCGAGACGCTCAAATCTTTTCAGCGGTTCTCCGATGTCGGGGTCGAACGACTGGAGGAAGTTGCCGCCGGTTTGGATGGCGCGATGAAGGAATTTCATGCGTTGCTGGCCAAGATCAACGACGGCCAGGGCAGCGCCGGCAAATTCATCAACGACGGCCGCCTGTACGAAAACCTGCTGGACAGCAGTAAAGAGTTGGAGTTGGCATTGGATCAGATCAAACGCTGGGCCGCCGATGCCCGCGAAAAAGGCATCCGTATAAAGTGGTAAAACATCTGCGATAGAAAGAATAGAGGTGTACATTGAAAAATATGTGGGCATTCAAGCCGCTGATTTTAATTGCTCTGGTTATGTTTTTTTCAGCGGCGACACTGCAAGCGGAGCCAACGACGGATTTCGTTTCTGTTGCCGAGGACGCCGCCGATAAAGACGCCCGTATGGCGTGGTGGCGTGAGGCGCGATTCGGGATGTTTATTCATTGGGGTTTGTATTCGGTGCTGGCCGGGCGGTATGAAGATAAGCCGGTGGATAATTACGGCGAGTGGATCTATGAGAAAGCACAGATACCGCTGCCGTATTACGAGACGCTGACAGAGCAGTTCAACCCTGTTTCCTTTGACGCCGACCAATGGGTGCAAACGGCCAAAGACGCGGGCATGAAATATCTGGTCATTACCAGCAAGCACCACGACGGTTTTTGTCTGTGGGACAGTGTGGTCGGAGACTACAATGTGATGCGGCGCACGCCGTTTCGACGGGATATTCTGGCCGAGCTGGCCAAGGCCTGCAAAAAGCACAAGCTGCGGCTGTGCTTTTACTATTCGATCATGGATTGGCATCACCCCGATTATCTGCCGCGCCGCGCGTGGGACAGCCGGCCTGTCCAAGAGGCCGATTATGAACGGTATGTAGAGTATATGAAAGCCCAGCTCAAAGAGCTGATCACGCGCTATGATCCGGCTGTGCTGTGGTTTGACGGCGAGTGGGAAGACACCTGGACACATGCGCACGGGCGTGATCTGTATCGGTATCTGCGTGCGCTTAAGCCCGATCTGGTCATCAACAACCGCATTGATAAAGGACGCCAGGAAAGCGGCGCCGCCGGAACGTTTGACCCGTCCATTTACGCCGGCGACTTCGGCACGCCCGAACAGGAAATCCCCGAAACAGGGCTAAGTTATGACTGGGAAACCTGCATGACGATGAACGACACATGGGGCTATAAAACCGACGACCGGAATTGGAAGACCGCAGAGACGCTGATCCGTCAACTGGCCGATACCGCCGGCAAGGGCGGCAACTATCTGCTCAATGTCGGCCCCAAAGCCAACGGTATGTTTCCGGATGAGTCAATCAAGCTTCTGTCCCAAATGGGCACGTGGATGCGCACCAACGGCGAATCGGTCTACGGCACGACAGCCGGCCCGATCGGCCGGCCTGAATGGGGACGATGCACCCAAAAAGAAGACGGACGCTATACCCGTCTGTATCTGCATATTTTTGAGTGGCCAAGGGACGGTGTTTTGGAAATACAGGGTCTGACCAATAAAGTGCATAAGGCAATGCTGCTGGACGGCAAGCGCCCGCTGAAAACAACGGCGGACGCAACCGGCATTAGAGTAACCCTGCCGCAAACGCCGCCGGATGCGATCAACAGTGTGGTCGTTTTGTCGGTCTTCGGGAAACTGCAGATGACCGCGTCCGCGGCTGCGACGCCGTAATGAACCATGATTC
>JBFZBE010000135.1:0-8041 GCA_041308685.1 Phycisphaerae bacterium | reverse complement strand
CCGCCGACCACTGCGCCGGTGATGATGTTTTCATCGGTCTGCACCTCGCCGTTGTTGGCGTTGCCCAGGTTGACGTTAAAGTGAGGCGCCAGGATCGTCGCTTCCTGCACATCGGACTGGTTGTCAAAGGTCGAAGAGCCGGTAAAATACAGGGCGTTTTTCTGCCAGCTCAGGGCGCTGGGCGTATCCGTAACGATCACACCGTTAAAATTACAGTCCTCAAACCGCACGTTGTTGTAGTCGTTGTTGGTGTTCTTGGCGCAGTCCACATACAAGACGCCGTTGAACGTACAGTTGATAAATACGGCGTTCTTATTGGAAGGCAGGTTGACATCGGTGAACGTCTGGTTCTTGTAAATCCAGCGTTTGAGCTTGAGGCCGCTGCCGCTGGTGTAGCTGTTTGAGTCGTGAGGGAAATATTCATAGCGGAACTTTTTGCCCGAATCGGCGGCATTGAAGGTCTCCAGCGAGCCGCTGTATTGGCTGGGGCTGCTGTGGGCGTAGATGTTGCCGCCGCCGTTTTGCACGCGCGTGTAGTACATATCTGTATCGTAGTCGGCAATGGACAGGCCGGGGATGTTCGACTGGTTGGGCTGGCCGTAGTTGACGCCTTCGTGATAGCCCAGCAGTTCGTCGTCGCCGCTGTAGAGCCGGTTGGCAAAGTCCACAGGGATGCGCATTCCGGTTTCGTCGTACACGGGGCTGCCATCGGCGGCGGTCAGATAGCCGGTGTCATCGCAGGGGCCGTAGCTGCCCGCGACAGCGTTGCCCTCGGCGTCATAGACGGAGGTGCCGTATTCAAACTGGGGCTTGCCGTCGGCGGTGAGCGTTTCGAGCTGGTAGGCGCGCGTGCCGACTTCCGCCTGCGTCAGGATGGTGTTGACAGTCCCTTCCACACGCGCATCGCCGGTCATATTGAAAGGCGACATCGACAGCAGCGTACCGTTGCTCTTTTTGCCGTAGGAGCTGTAAATGCTGCCGTAAATGGTCGTATCGCCGGCTAACCACATACGCCCGCGTCCGGCAATGGCGTATTGCAGCACGTCGGCGCTTTTGGTGATGTTCCATTCCATCTGGACGGTGCGTGTGATAGTGCTGTTTTCCTCATCCTGACCGATGGACTGGACGTAGATCGTCAAAGGGTCGTCATCGTAGCGGATAAACCGCAGATTGTACGTCGCCTTGCTGTTCTTGAAATGTCCCCACGCCCAGGCGTTGCCCTGTCCGTTGTTTTGGTTTTCTTTTTTGACTTTGACAGGGCCGGTCTCAATTTCTTCCCGATCAGCCAATTTATTTTTGTTGGGGGATTTGCCTGCCAAATTGGCGGCGATCAGACGGCCATACAGCCCGCCATGACCGTTGTTGCCTTCCCAGATCAGGTCGGCTTCTGCGGCCGAGACTGTGTTGGTAACCGTTTCAAAGGTGGGGCATTGGTGGATATGGTATTTGGCGATTTCCAGCCCTGACAGTGCCGCGTTGAGGGCAGCGTTGGCCTCCTGATGATTGGCCGTGGTTTGCAGATTGGTCGACGACATCGTAAGCATCGCCGCGGCCATCGCCATAAAGACGACCATAAAAATCATCGCCGCAAACAGCGCGATGCCCTGGCGTTTGCCCTTTCTGATGCAGCGATCGTGTCGCATAAAAAGCCCCTTCCATTTGACAAGTCTTCCTTCTGCCTTAATTCCCGCAGGCGATCTCCGAATAAATCGTGGGCGCGTAATTGATTGTCCAGAAAACGGTTTCCTTTTTCTTGAATCCCGAAGGCACATCATCTTTATTGGAACGGTTGAACCGCAGGTTCTTGCCTTCCAGCAGCATAGGCGTTGTCGCGTAATTGATGATCGAGCCCATGATCTCGCCGCCGGCATTGCCGTAGGTTTTAACGCCGTTGGCGACGATGCAGCCGTTGAGTGTGCCGAAATTGCCGCCAAAGGATACCGCAAACCCGGGCGCCATCAGGAACGTCCCCGATTCATTGCGGATGCCGTCAAACTTGGCATCGTTGGGCAGTTTGCTTGCGCTGTTGCTGGTTACCGTGCCGGTGAAGTTGACTTGATTGGTTCCCGAATTGTCGGTAACATCGCCGTTGCCGACGATCACACCGGTGATGTTGGCATTGCCGCCGAAATCCACCACATTGGGCTGCTCAATATACAGCACACCCTTGACGACCGTATTACCGGTGAACTTGGGATTGGTTCCGGCGGCGATACGCACATTCTCCAGCGTGATGTTGTTGTATGTCGCGTTGGGCGTATTCAGTGTTGTGGCGCCGACATATTGATTGAAATAGCCGGGGTCAGGATCGGGAAAATCCACAGGCGCAACGCCGACCTGAACGTGATCGGCGATCGCGACATTCTTATCTCCTTCGCCGCCGATACTGCTCTGGCCGCCGCTCCAACTGACTTGGCCGCTGGGGTTGACGATCTTGACATCGCCGGAAATCTTGGCGTTGGACAACGTCAGCGCCGTATTATTGGTCAAGCTCTCGATATAGGCATCGGCGCCGACCTGTACTTCCACGCCGCTGGTGTTCTCAAACGCGGAAACTTCCAAGCTTTTCAAGCTCAAAGGCCCCTTGGTCGCTACGCCGAAATCAAAGCCCATATATTTGCCTTCGACGGTGTAAAACCCGAAGGTATAGCCCGATTCCAGTGTGCGGGCAAGCCCGCCGGCAGTTCCTTTGACGCGGATATTGACGCCCTGCGAGTCGCCCATATACAGCACGGCCTCAAAACTGCGGCCGCCGGCCTCGTCCAGATCAACAGGCCCGACATAGACGATTCCATCATCGTCATCATATTCATAGGCAATCCCCGCATCGGCCAGCACAGGCAGCAGCTTATCGATGGTATAACCATAGAGCTGGTCTTTGGTCAGCGTGCTGTTGTCGATGGTGATGTCCTTCATCAGATAGCGCATATACTCCAGCCCCGACTCGGCGGTCGAGCGTGCCAGGTTGCCGCTTTGCAGGTTGGCCGCCTGGGCGGTGTTGCGGGAGGACATCGTCATCATCCCGACCGACATGGCCATAAACACGGCAATGAAGATCAACGCCGCAAACAGGGCAATGCCCCGATGCTTTTTGAAATTACAAGACAGTTTCTGTCGCATATAAAAGCCCCCCAATTTTGGGCTGGTTCTGTACCCATTACAGAACGGATTCACATAAAGTATAAGATATGCGGCCGCAGCCGGGGGAAAAAAATGAACAGCGATAAAGACCAGGGCAATCACATGAAACAAAAGCGCGGTAGCGCAAGCTGCCCGATAAGGCGTTACCCCGTGGGCGTCGCCATCCGGCCGCTTGCGCGGCTCGGCTTTTGTTTCTTATACACCGCGTTTTTGGGCTCAAAAATAAGGTATTGCAATTTTATGTGATTGCCTATATGGAAAAACGGCCTTATATGACTAAAATAAGACAGGTTTTAGATTTTTATTTTTTGGTTGACTTATGTGCAAATTGGACTACATTATCCGGTCTTAAAAAATGACGGATGAACAATAAAACGCCCTTCATGGAGGCAACATACGTGGGATACCATTGTGTAGTATTGGTAAAACAGGTGCCGGATACCAAACGGATTACCGGCCAGGCGATGAACGAAGACGGGACGGTCAATCGTGCGGCGCTGCCGGCGATTTTCAATCCGGAAGACCTCCACGCGCTGGAAATGGCGCTGGATATTAAGGATAAGTACGGCGGCAAGGTAACAGCGGTGGCGATGGGACTGCCGGCCGCGGCGGCGGTGCTGCGCGAGGCCTTGTTTTGTGGAGCAGACCAGGCGGTGCTGATTACCGACCGGCGGTGTGCGGCCAGCGACACATTGGCGACCAGCTATATCCTGAGCTGCGGAGTCCGCAAGCTCAACCCGGACATCGTACTGTGCGGCCGACAGGCCATCGACGGCGACACCGCCCAGGTCGGGCCGCAGACGGCTGAAAAGCTCAACCTGCCGCAGGTAACGTATGTCGAGCAGATCCAAACGCTGGACGGAAAGAGGATGGTCGCTCGGCGTAAATTAGGAAATGGCTGGCAGGAAGTCAAGACGACGCTGCCGGCGGTGCTGACGGTGGTCGATACCGCCAACGAGCCGCGTGTGCCGCGGGCGCTGCGGCTGATGAAGTGCAAGACCGCCAAGTGCCGCGGCGAGATCGAGGCGATGGCCAAGGCCGACCCGTCGGTCAATGTCGATGCCGTTTGCAAAGAGCTGGACAGCAAAGGCCTGCTGATTCAGCAGTGGGATTTGGACTATCTGAACGCCGACCTGCAGTGGTGCGGCCGCGATGGTTCGCCGACCAAAGTGCATCGCATTCAGAGTGTGGTGCTGACGGCTAAGGAGACCAAAGAGGTCGTCCCGACGCAGGCGAACATCGAGGCGATGGTACACGAGCTGATCGTGGATCATACCATTGGTTAGTTTGTAGTTCTTAGTTTGTAGTTCTTAGTTCTTAGTTCGTAGTTCGTAGTTCATAGTTTGTAGTAAAAGACAGACGGTAAAACGATAAGGATATTAAAATGATTGAAGTCAATAAACAGGGAGAGGTTTGGGTGTTTGCCGAGCAGCATGGCGGCAAGCTGGAAGAAGTGCCGGTCGAGCTGATGAGCAAGGGACGTGAACTGGCCGATAAATTGAAAGTGCCGCTGGCGGCGGTGCTGCTGGGCGGACAGGTCAGCGGGCTGTGCGAGCGGCTGGGCCATTACGGCGCCGATAAGGTCTATCTGGCCGAGCATCCGCTGCTGGAGCATTATCAGACCAGTAGCTACGCCAAGGTCATCGACGGGTTGATTCAGAAGTTCAAACCGCAGATCGTGCTGTTTGGCGCTTCGCCGTGCGGGCGCGATTTGGCGCCGCGCATTGCCAGTGCGATGAAGGCGGGTCTAACCGCCGACTGTACCGATTTGCAGATCGGCAGCCACGAGATCAAAAGCACCGGACAGACGTTTGACAATCTGCTCTTGCAGATTCGTCCGGCCTTCGGCGGCAACATCATCGCGACGATCATTAATTATGACCGCTGGCCGCAGATGGCCACCGTCCGTGAGGGCGTAATGCCGATGCCGACGCCGAACATCAAAAACAAAGCGCAGGTCGTCAAAGAGACCGTGCATCTGTCGCAAAGCGACTTGGCCGTCGAGATTCTGGCCGAGCATCGCCAGCAGCGCAAGGTCAACCTCAAGGCCTCGCGCATCATCGTCGCCGGCGGGGCGGGCGTGGGCAGCAAAGAGAACTTCAAGCTCATCTGGGACTTGGCGCATTGTCTGGGGGCGGCCCCCGGAGCGACCCGCGCGGCGGTGGATTTGGGCTTTATCGACCGCGACCATCAGATCGGCCAGACCGGCACGACTGTCCGTCCGGTGCTGTATGTGGCCGCCGGCATCAGCGGCGCGATCCAGCATCAGGCCGGCATGAGCGACAGCCAGAAGATCATCGCCATCAACAGCGACCCGCAGGCGCCGATCTTCGGCATTGCACACTATAAGATCGTCGGCGACCTGACACAGGTGATCCCGATGATGATTAAGGCGATTAAGGAAAAAGCATAAACCCCGTTAAAACGGACTTTATTCAGAACGGAATAAACGATGGCAAATTTTTATCGCGATAATGACGATATTCAGTTTTTGTTCAAGCACATGGATATGGGCGAGGTCGCCGCGTACGCCGAAGAGAGCTTCAAGCACGCCGGCAAGTTTGAGACCGCGCCTAAAGACGCTGCCGAAGCGACGACCAACTACGATCTGGTGCTGGATTCGGTCGGGCGGCTGGCAGGTGAGTTTATTGCCCCGCGCGGCGAGGAAATCGACCGTGAAGGCAACACACTCAACCCCGACGGCACGGTAACATATTCCAAAGGCATTGCCGACTCGCTGAAGGCGCTGGCCAAGGCGGATGTGATGGGCTTTACGCTGCCGCATCGGTTCGGCGGATTGAATTTCCCGAACCTGATCTATTCGATGGCGATAGAGATCGTCTCTCGCGCGGACGCCTCGCTGATGAACATCTTCGGCCTGCAGGGCATCGCCGAGACAATCAACTTCTTTGCCGACGAGGACATCAAGCAGCAGTATCTGCATGACTTTGCCTCCGGCAAGGTAACAGGCGCGATGGTCTTGACCGAGCCGGACGCCGGGTCGGACTTGCAGGCCGTCAAACTGCGGGCGTTTCAGGACAACGACGGCAACTGGTATCTGAACGGCGTCAAACGCTTCATCACCAATGGCTGCGGCGAGGTGCTGCTGGTCTTGGCGCGGTCGGAGCCGGATCGCGCCGGCGGGCTGGGCTTGAGCTTGTTTGTCTGCGACCGCGGGCCGACCGTGCGGGTGCGCCGCCTGGAAGATAAGCTGGGCATTCACGGCTCGCCGACGTGCGAACTGATCTTTGACAATACGCCGTGCCGGATTATCGGCGAGCGTCAGCGCGGGCTGGTAACGTATGTGATGAGCTTGATGAACGGCGCCCGCATCGGGATCGCCGGTCAGTCGATGGGCCTGGCTGAGGCGGCCTGGCGCATCGCCCGCGATTACGCCGCCAGCCGCGAGCAGTTCGGCGGGGCGATTGAAAAATTGCCGGCCGTGCGGAATCTGGTGATCGATATGAAGATCATGATCGAGGCCGGCCGTGCGCTGCTGTATGAAACAAGCCGTATCGTGGATGCCGAAGTCGGCCTGACCAAAGTCGCCGAAGGCCCGGACAGCGATCCGGCCGCGGCCAAAGAGGCCAAGCAGGCGCTGCGCAAGATCAAACGTCTGGCCGCGATGCTCACGCCGATGAGCAAGTATTACTGCTCGGAGATGTGCAACACGGTTGCATACGATTCGATTCAGGTCCTGGGCGGCAGCGGTTATATGCGGGATTACGCCAGCGAGCGGTACGCCCGCGATGCCCGCATTACGACGATTTACGAAGGCACCAGCCAGTTGCAGGTGGTTGCGGCGGTACGCGGCGTCTGCGGCGGTACGGCCGAGAAATATTTGGAAGAGCTGGCCGCGATGCCGTATGCCGACAGCGTCAAAGACCTGTTGGCGATGCTGGCCGAAGGCACAGAGACGATGAAAAAGTGCGCCGCCTATGTTAAAGAGCAGGGCGTGGATTATATGGACTTGTGGGGGCGTCCGCTGGTGGATATGGCGATCGCGCTGATCAATGGCTACTTGTTCTGCCAGCAGGCCTCCAGCAAGGTTACAATGGAAGTGCCTGTGGCCGAGTGCAGCGACGCCGGTACGCCCAAGACGATTCCGATGACCCAGCGCAAGCTGATGGTGGCTCGGCGGTACATCACCCGCAACGCCGCCCAGATCAAGGCCTGGGAGCAGCAGATCACCAGTGGCGACAAAAGCTCGTTCCGCGAATACGAAATCCTGGCCGGCCCCGTGCCGGAACTTGGATAGCATCGATTGCCCCTGTCAGGCAGTATAACGTAAAAAAAGCTCCGGACTTCAAAACCGGAGCTTTTTTTTTGACGGGTCGCAGGCAGGGCAATCGCGTGAAATTGTGATACTGCGTTTTCAGTACAAAAAACGCGGGGCATAAGAAACAAAAGCCGAGCCGCGCAAGCGGCCGGATGGCGACACCCACAGGGTCACGTTTTATCGGGCAGCTTGCGCTGCCGCGCTTTTGTTCATGCGATTGCCTTGCGGTTCACAGGCAAGATGCCTGTGCTCTATGCAATCGCATCAGGGCTGTATCGGCAGCACAAGCCGCAGCTCATTTTGCCCGCCCGCGCAGCCGATATGCAGTTGCCCGCCGTGGTCTTCGGCGACTTGTTTGGCCAGCGGGACTTCCAAGCCGACGCCAAGCATTGTCCGGCATCGCTCAAATGGCGTCAGTAGAGCGGTTTGGGTGTCGGGGTCAAGGAGTTTTCCCGAATCGCAAACAGTAATAATGATGCTGCCGCCATTGTTTTCCAACGCTGTTTGCAGGGCAATGGTTCCCGTTTCATCCTGTATGTTGTCGGCTGCGCAGATCAGCAGGTTTGTGATTGCCTCCCGCAGCTTTTGTCCATCGGCAGACAACACCGGCAGACCCTCGGC
>JBFZBE010000134.1:0-2574 GCA_041308685.1 Phycisphaerae bacterium | reverse complement strand
CCGATCTAATCGAGATCATTGCCTGTGCGCTGCCGCAGATTCTCGGCGATATTCAGGCCATGATGGCCGCCGGAGCGCGCAAAAAGGGGCTGGAGTTTTCGATTCATATCGATCCGCAGCTTCCGGAAACGCTCTTTACTGACCCGATCCGGCTCAAACAGTGCCTGATCAATCTGATCGGCAACGCCGTTAAGTTTACCGAACACGGACAAGTGGGTGTTTATGCGTTTCCCGATCAGATGGCCGACCAGCCGTGCGTACGGATCGATGTGGTGGACACCGGCATCGGTATTTCGCAGGATAAGCAGAATCTGATTTTCAACTCCTACACGCAGGCCGACGTCAGCACCGCCCGCAAATACGGCGGAACGGGAGTGGGGCTGGCGATCACCAAGCGGCTTATAGGGCTTCTGGGCGGGGCGATTAAACTGGTCAGCGAACCGGGCAAAGGGTCCACATTTTCGCTGATCCTGCCGCTGTTCGCTCAAAAAACCGACCCCTTGACGCCGACGGTGTTGTCGCGGCGAAAACCGCAGCGTTTTGACGACCCCGCATCGGCGATCTCGGGGCAGGTTCTTTTGGTGGAAACGACATTTCCCAGCCAATTGACGCTGCTGTTGATGCTGCGGCGTTTCGGGTTGGAAGTGGAAGTTGCCGGTTCGCCGGAACAGATGTTTGAGCGGCTTAAAGCGCGGCCGTTCGATCTGATGCTGCTGGATGCCGGCGCAGGACTTGCGGATGCAGCTAAAACGCTTCAGGCCATTCGCCGCGATTGGCCGCAACTGCCTGTTCTTTTGGTTGCCGAACAGGATAGCTGCTTGCCGCAGGATTGCCAAAAGGCGGGGTTTAACGACTGTTTGTACCGTCCGCTGTCGCGGGAACAATTGTTTGACGGCATCGCGCGGCATCTGCCGGAGTCCGACGAAAAAGAAGACAAAAAGAGCGGCAGCTCCGCCGACCAGGACGCTGTGGCATCCACCGCATTTCTGCTGAATCAGCTTCCAACTCTTGTCGAAGGCATTCAGGAGGTTCTGGTGCGGTCGGATATAGAACTGCTGGGGCGTTTTGCGGAGCTGTTTTCCGAGATCGGCCAGACGACCGGCCAGTCGGCCATCGCTCAAAAGGCCGCTGCGCTGACCGCTTGTTTGAAAGATTGCCCCAATTCCTTACAGGAAGCAGCCGGTCTGGTCGAACAGTTGTGCTGCGTTTGTGAACAAATTCGCAGCGAGCAGAAACTCTGAACCTCGTTAATCCAATAAAAAAATAAGTCTGGTTTTCGAATCATTTGCGTCAAATTACATACTTTTTCATATCTACAATTAGATACTATTCTTTGTTTGAAATCTATTGACAATTATCCCCGCATCGGCTAAGTTTCCAACGTTTGTATGTTTGCACAGTGCGGACAACAGAATGAAACCAAATACGACAGCAGAGTTTTTCCAAAAAGGAATCAACGATGGCGATACGGGTACAAAAATTCGGCGGCACCTCGGTGGCCAATGCCGAGAAAATCCGCCGAGCCGCCGAACGCGCCCTGAAGGCGTTCAAGGAAGGCAATCAGGTCGTAGTCGTCGCGTCGGCGCGCGGCAAGCAGACCGATCATTTGATTGCCGATGCCAAAGAGGTCAACGCCAATCCGCCCCGGCGCGAGATGGATATGCTGCTGGCCACCGGCGAGCAGCAGACCGTCGCTCTGTTTGCGATGGCGCTGTGGGATATGGGGCAGAAGGCCGTCAGTTTTACCGGCCAGCAGGCGGGCTTTTACACTGACGATTCGCACTCCAAGGCGCGAATCCAAAAGCTGGACGTGACGCGCCTTCGCAAGATGCTCAACGACGGCTATATCGTGATCGTTGCCGGCTTTCAGGGCATCAATGAGATCGGCGATATCACCACGCTCGGCCGCGGCGGCTCGGACACCAGCGCGGTGGCGCTGGCGGCCGCGCTCAAGGCCGACCGCTGTGATATTTTCACCGACGTGGACGGCGTCTATACCTGCGATCCCCGCATTTACACCAAAGCGGTCAAGATGGAGCAGGTCAGCTACGACGAGATTCTCGAAATGGCCGCATTGGGCGCCGGCGTGATGCACAGCCGCTCGATCGAGTTTGGAAAAAAATACAATGTGCCGATCTATGTGCGCAGCAGTATGAACAATAACCCTGGAACACTTATTACTCATGAGGTCCCTCAAATGGAAGATATTCTGGTATCCGGTGCGACAATCAAAAAGGATTTGACCAAAATCACGATGCTGGGGGTGGCCAATAAGCCCGGCAATGCGGCCAAGATTTTCGCCCACCTGGCCGGCAAGAAAATCAGCGTCAACGACATTATCCAGACCGAAGTCAGCCCGGAAAAGGCCAACCTGTCGTTTACCGTCGGGCACAGCGACCTGGACATCGCCCGTCAGGCCATCGCCGACATCCGTCCGACCGTCCACTGCGAATCGGTTTCGGTGCGCGAGGATGTGGCCGAGGTGTCCATCGTCGGCGTCGGGATGCAGTCGCACTATGGCGTGGCCGAAAAGATGTTCAGCGCCCTGGCCAAAAAGCAGATCAACATCGACTC
>JBFZBE010000133.1:0-3802 GCA_041308685.1 Phycisphaerae bacterium | reverse complement strand
CAAACGCGATACGGCCTGCGGCGGCGAAATGATACAGCACGCCCCAGGCCTTGCCGGCGACCTTTTCTTTTGACGCCAAAAGCTGCCGAATCTGCGGCACATCCAGCAACAGCGTTTCAATTTCTTCACTATCTTCATTGCCTGCCGCCGAAACCGTGCCTTCGGCCTCCACCATCGCCATCACGCACGATTCGTCGCTCATTCCCGCCGAGGAATAGACGGGCATACTGATATGCATGATCTGCTTGACCGACAGGCCGGTTTCTTCCTTCAGCTCACGGCTGATCGTTTTCTCGACAGGTTCATCGCCGTCGATCAGGCCGGCGGGAAAACCATACTCCCAGTCCCAAATGGCCGGACGAAACTCCCGTGTTACCACCAGACGAGCGCCATCGGGGGTCTGGACGATCGGGATGATGAACACCGCGTCCGGCTTTGAGGCATCGGCAACGGGATTGGGCTTGCGTGAGCAGACGATCCACGAATGCGGCCGGTTTTTACGCAGGTAGGCCATCTCAAAGAGATTAAGCCAGCGGCAATCGGTTAGTTTTTTTATTTCAAATGACGCCATTCAATGTTCCTTATTCTAAGGTGCGATAAAGGCATAGACCACGCCGTCCTGACAGCCGACCAGTACCCTGTTGTCCACGACTGCTGCGCCGCTGCTGACCGGCTTGCCCAAGGTATAAGCGAAAAGCTCCCGTCCATCAGCCAGAGCAGCGATATACAATCGACCATCCTCAGCGCCAAACAGCACTTTGTCGCCGCAGACGACCGGCGCACTGTCGATCTTGGCGGCAGCGGCAAACGTCCAGACCATCGTACCGTCGGTCCGATTGAGGCAATACAGAGTGTTGTCGCGTCCGCCGAACACTACCCTGTCGTCCGTAACCGCCGGACTGGAGACAAATGCCGCCGCTTCCCGACGAAACCGCCAGAGGATTTGGTTTGTGTCAAAGGCGATCGCCGCAAACAGCCCCTCGTAATTGCCCGCATAAATGGTGTTGCCGGCGACCGCCGGCGAGGCGGCGATATACGCTTCCATATCCACCGTGCGGACGGCCTGCGGAGCCGACAGCGGCACACAATACACCAACCCGTCGCAGGCGCCGAACACCGCGGCGTCCTGTATCATAGCCGGCGTGCCGTTGATATAGCTTTTCGCCTGATGTTTCCAGAGCAGGGCGCCGTCGGCGGCATTCAGGCAGTATAAATAATTGTCATAACTGCCAAACAGGATGCGGCGCTGCTGTGCAGCATCGACAAAGGTGTTGGCCGAACCGACGATCTTGCCGTTGGTTTCAAATGTCCAAAGCAATTGGCCCTCGGCGGCGCTGACAGCATAAAACGTGCCGTATTCCGACCCGACATACACCACACCATCGGCGACCAACGGGGAGGCCTGCAGGGCGTCGTTGGCTTTGAATTGCCATATTTTTTGTCCGGTCTTTAAGTCCACGGCGTACAGGTTCCCATCCGTGGAACTGATAAAAACGCGGCCAGCGGCGGCTGTGGGGGTTGCGGCAATCGCCCCGGCGGTCTGGAATTGCCAAACCGGCTTCAATGTCGGCGGCAAATTGCCCGCGGCAATCCCCGTCAACGCCGTATTCCCACGAAAGATCGGCCACTCCGACATGCCGAATGTCATCGACGCCGCTGGGATGCGCTCGGCTGCCTTCTGCGGGCGCTGCTTGGCGTAGTACAAAATATAGGCCAGCATCGCCGCAATTGGCACGACGACAATCAACAATGGCATAAATATGCGATTTAATGTACCCATAATAAAAGAATAAAGAGAAATTCACGGGTAAGATGCCCATATTGTCTAATCTCTGGAGTTACTATATAAAACGATGTCTTGAAGGTCGAGAAAAATCTCGGAAACACACCTGTTTCAATGGCAAAACCGCTTGCATCCAGCGGGGTTTTGCCGTAACATTGGCCGGTGTGTGATGAATGGAATTTTAACGGAGTAAAAGAACGCATGGCGTCAAGCGCAAAAACACCGGCGGTTGTTGAAAAGATCAAAGACAACGCCAAAGATGTTTACAACAAAATACTGGCCAATCAGAAGCCGACAATGAGCACGCCTATCCGCTCGCTGTCGAATGTCAAATACCACGCCAAAAAAGGGCATTTTGAGATGCTGAGCCGCGCCAAGAAGCGCACCCTGACCGTCAGCACGGTCAAGACGTTCGCCCAGACGCTCAAGATGATGGCGCTGTCCAAAGAACTGATCGAAAAAGACGATATGGCCACCAAAAGAGAGGCCTACTATATTTCCAAGAACTGGGGCAAAGCCGGCTTTGACGAACAGCCCGAATCGGATACGATCATGGACGATATCGAGGCGATGTTCGGCGTCAACCGCGAAAAGCTCAAGTTCGTGCCGGAAGAAAAAGGCGGCGACGTGGCCGGCCAACTGATCGTCATCGACAAGGATGCCTCCGGCAACAAACTGCGGATCGACTGCACCAAGTTCGGCTCCGGGGCATATTCGATCCCCACCGACGTGGAGGGCTTGAAATTCGAAAGCAAGGCCAAGTTCATCCTGGCCATCGAGACAGCGGGCGCGTTTCAGCGGTTGGTCAAATACGACTATTGGAAGACGGTCAACTGCATCCTGATCAGTATGGGCGGCGTGCCGACGCGAGCGTGCCGACGCTTTATCCGCCGGCTCAGCGACGAACTGAAGATTCCGGTGTATGCCTTTGTGGACGGCGACCCGTATGGGTATTTTAATATCTACCGCACGCTGAAGGTCGGATCGGGCAACGCGGCGCACCTCAATGAGTTTTTCTGTGTGCCGCAGGCGCGGTTTTTGGGCGTAACGCCGCAGGACATCAAGGATTACGACCTGCCGACGCATCCGCTCAAGGACGTGGACATCAAACGCGCCAAAGACGCCCTGAAAAACGACCCGTTTGTCAAGCATCATAAGGAATGGCAGGCGGCGATCAATCAGATGCTGCATCTGGGCGTGCGTGTCGAGCAGCAGGCGTTTGCCAAGCATGGTCTGGAGTATGTCGTCAGCGAGTATTTGCCGACCAAGCTGAAAAATATATCGAAATTTTTACCGTAAGAAGAAACCACAGATTACACAGATTATTTTAAGAAGTCAGGAGTCAGAAGTCAGGAGTCAGAATGAAGAAAAATTCGACACTTTTTACTTTTGACTTTTTACTTTTAACCTACTCATGATCGCCGAACGGTTAGACAAGTTGCGGGAGTCGATTGCCAATGCCTGTGCGCGGGCGCACCGGCCGGAAAAGTCCGTGCAGTTGATCGTCGTGACCAAGACCGCGACAATCGAGGCCATTCAGGACGTGGTTCGGCTGGGCTGCACCGAGCTGGGCGAAAACCGCACCCAGCACCTCAAGCAGGTCGCCGACGAGGTGGACGCATTCTTGAAGGCCAACGCCGACAACCCCGCTATGCCCAAACAGGTTCACTGGCACATGATCGGTCATCTGCAGCGCAACAAGGTTAAGCAGACGCTGAAAATCTGTCAAATGATCCATTCGGTCGATACGCTGCGGCTGGCCGAGGAAATTCACACCGAGGCCTATCAGCAGGGACTGCACGTCGATGTGCTGCTGCAGGTCAACTGCTCCGGCGAGCCGCAAAAATACGGCATCCCCGTCGGGGCAGCCATCCATCTGGCCGAACAGATGGCCACCATGCCTCACCTGCGGCTGGTCGGGCTGATGACGATGGGGCCGCTGACGATGGACAAAAACCGCGTCCGCGCCTGCTTTGCGCGTGCCCGCGAGATTTTTGAGGAAATCCGCACCGAGAAGAT
>JBFZBE010000132.1:0-2768 GCA_041308685.1 Phycisphaerae bacterium | reverse complement strand
AAGTGCCTCCAGTGGTCGGCCGACGGGCTGGACGACATCGAGCAGCACAGGTTATACCTTTTCCCGGCAGGGTCCGAACAAATCCAATGCGGCGACCAACAGTTATTTTGGTCGTATTTCGATCAATAACAGCAACGGTCACTGGGGCGCCATTCAGATGTCCCCGATGATGGTTTCGCAGATTCCGGGGGTCAACTACAACCTCTATCTGAACGCTTATGTCCGGTCGAATATGTGGTTTTATACCAGCATTTTGGAATACAACGCCGCCGACCAGTTCATACGCGAGCAGGTTTGGACGCCCGGTGCGGTGCTGCTGCCTGCCAATACCTGGCAAAGTGTGATCTACTATGACACTGAAGCGATGCCGTGGGTGCCGAACCTGCGCCCTGATACGGCCAAAGTGGTGATTCAGTTTGTCGGCTACGGAAACAACCAAAGTCCGGGTGTGCTTGATGTGGACGGGGTCTCGGCGACGATTCGCGCCGCCGACCGGGTAAACTTTGCTTCGTCTGATTTTAATCGGAGCGGCCGGGTGGATTTGGCGGATTTAGCGACCTTGTCTAAAAACTGGAACAACACGGATCAGGCCGGGGCGTATAAAAATTACTTGGCGCATCGCTATACGTTTGATGGAAACGCCAACGATTCTATCGGCAGCGCCCACGGCACGCTGGTTGCCTCCAATAGCAATTTCTATGAATGGGGCGATGGTTACCTGTGGCTCAAAAACGGCAACAGCCAGACCAATAATCAGACCAATGGCGGCGCGTTTGTCGATCTGCCGGACTATCTGTTGGACAATCTGCGCAACAGCGACGGCATAACGCTGGAGATGTTCTTTACCACGACTGAATCGCACTGGTGGAGCGGCTATTTAACCTTTGGCGCCGGCGATCCGAGCGACGGCACCAGTGACGCCCTTGCGGTTGTCAGCCGTGAAAATAATAATACGATTGCGTTTTGGCGGCAGGATGCCGGTTATTATGGGCATCGTGTGTATGGAACTCCCAATTTGGATAATGCCACTCACTTTGCCGTGGTCATAAGCAACACCGACAACTATGTAGCGCTGTATATTGATGGTCAATTGAAAGGTGAGAAATCCGTACATCCATGGGAGTTGCCCGGTCTTAAGCCAGGCGACAACACCTACGTTGACACGGCCAACTATATCGGCCGCTATTACGCCCCAAACGATCCGATGCTCAACGCCAAAATATACGCGCTCAATATCTATAACAAGCCGCTGGGGGATCTGGACATAGCGCACAGCTATGCCGCCGGCCCGGATAAAAGCTGCGTCAGTCCGGAAGGCGACTTGAGCGGCAATTGCACTGTGGGTATGGAAGACCTATTGATTATGGCCTCGCAGTGGCTGAACGATTGAGCGTGTTGTGTTGTTGATGAGGATGACATTTTTATATTGTCGGAGATCGATCGTCTATGTGTCAAAGGATAAAATGGTTTTCGGCGATAGGGGCAGGACTCTGCCTGTTGGGGTGCGGTCTTGAGCCGCATGGAGAAGGTTTGTCTGTACAGGCGGACGTCGGTTCGGCGCCTGCGCTGAAGACCTATCGGCAATCCGGTGTGCTGGATGAAATTCGTTATGTGCGGCCGGATTTGCACGACGGCTATATTGTCGGAAACGGCCGAATGTACGCCGTGGCAGGGCTTGGCCAGACGATGGCTCGCGTCGGAAAAAGCCAACTGACGCCCGAAAAAGCGCCCCTGGGAAAGCTTTCCTGGGTCATCGGCCCGACCTACACCATCGGGAATTTAGGATTCGGCTGGCAGATCGAGGCCGCTGTTGATGGGCGTCCGCTGGTCTGGACCGAAGAAACCGTGATCGAACCGACGCGGGGCATGCCGTTTTGGGGAGTACGCAGCCGGCAGGATGAATTGAGCTGCGAACTGTTTGATATCATGATGCCCGATTGTGCGGTAATGGTGCGGCATATCCAAATCACACGTCCTGCGCATCTGCCGCCGGCACAGGTCAAAATTACACTGCCTGTGCATCCAGACCCCCGCAACGGTGCATTCACGATGTTCGACGGCCGACCGGTTGACGCCGAACAAATCCAAAACTGGAACCGGTATGTCGGCCCGTATATCAAAGATCGTCCTTCCGTGCAGCAGGAAAAGCTTCAGCAGATTTTTGAGGCGGACAAGGCCATCGTTCATCGCGGCCCGGCACGGGCGCTGTATCAGGAAATGTCCGTAACGGTTCCTTCCGACAGCCAGTACGAAACCTTGTTTCTGCCGCGGGCATTGGCCACGACATTGACCTGTCCGCAGGACAACGCCGTGGTGCAGGTCTATCCGGGCAGGATGGAAGCTGACTTGGGAGTGCTTGCGCCGGGACAGACGGCAGCGCTGGCGGCCTGGATCGTTACCGTTGCCGGACAGGAGGCGGCCTTGGAAGAGGAGGCGCTCAGGCGGCTGGCGGAATGGAAATCCAAAGGCGTGGACGCCGTCATGGCGGCCTCTGCGCGCGACCTTCCGGCGCCGCTGATGGAGCGGCTGGACGGGGAGCATTTCATGCTCAAGGCCGTCGAAACCCCTGTCCGCGTGGTGCATGCCTCGCAACCCCTCGCCGGCGGTGTGTTTGCGCAGTCGTTTATGTATCCGATGTGTTATGTCCGCGACCAGTACGGGCCGTTTCGGCTGATGCTGGCGACAGCCGACTATGACCGGGCGTATCGCATTTTGTGTTTTTATGCCGGAATGCAGAATAAGCTGGGCATTCAGAATGCCTATGACAT
>JBFZBE010000131.1:0-4327 GCA_041308685.1 Phycisphaerae bacterium | reverse complement strand
GTCGCCCCGCCGGGGCTGAGAGGAGATAGAGTACATCAACCGGTGGTTGCGCTGCGCTTCACCACCGGCCATTTTATTGCGTCCCTTCGGGACTTTTTAGCTGTCCAAAAATGTCCATCTATCCATTAACCGGATGAACCCGATTTTTTGATAGGCATTCATCGCTGCACTTTAATCTGATTTTATAGATGTCAATTTCATGCGGACAATACACAATGAGATGCCGTGTGGGCGAGGTTCACCCTACAAAGTGAATTTACTCAGGTCGATTTGTGCCGATAGGTCAGCACGTTGACGGTTTCCAGCGTGACCAGTCCTTCGTGCATCATCGCATCCAGCACGGGCAGAAACATTTCGATGCGTTCGGGCTTATCGACGAGCTCAATGACAATCGGCAAATCCTCCGACAGCCGCAGCACCTTGGCGGTGTGAATGCGGCTGTTGGCGCCGAAACCCATCACGCCCCGCAGCACCGTCGCGCCGGCCAGCCCTCGCTCGCGTGCCGCCAGAACGATGGCCTCATACAAGGGTTTGCCGCCGTGCTTATCCGATTCGCCTATAAAGATTCGCACCAATTGTGCTTCGTTTGGCAACTGCATAAATCCTCCCGATCATCAAACATCAATCGTATCATCAGGAAACAGCACTATCCGATCCACTTTCCAATCGCCATCCCCGCGATCACCGCCAGCAGTCCGACCACGGTTTGCAGCAGGATGTTGCCGGCCGCAAAGAACCACTGGCCGTCTTCCAGCAGGCGCACCGTCTCAAACGCAAACGTCGAAAAGGTCGTAAACGCGCCGAAAAATCCGACAAAGATCATCATCCGCACCTGACCACTGACGCTGATGCGGCTTTCCAGCAGCCCCCAGACCAGCCCAAACGCCAGACACCCGATCAGATTGACCGCGACTGTCCCCCACGGAAACGTCGTGCCAACGCTGCGTCCGACCAGCCCGCTGAGCCCATACCGCGCCAGTGTCCCAACCGCCCCGGCCAATGCGATCCACATCAATTTCATCATCCTGCATTTCCGTTCTTTTTTAGCCACAGATTTTCACAGATTAAATCCATAGTCAATAAAAAATCTGCGTTTTTCTGTGTTAATCTGTGGCTAAGTATTTTTTGTTAAACTGATTTTTTCGCCCAGCGGAATTTGGCCGAGGCGCTGCGCGGGTTGGCGGCGATCTCGTCGCGCGACGGCCGGATCGGCTCGGGCGCGATGGCCGCGTACACGCCGTCGTCCAGGCCTTCCTGGAACGCTTTTTTGACCAGCCGATCCTCGCCGCTGTGAAAGCTGATGATGCCGAACCGTCCGCCGGGGTTGAGGCAATACGGCGCGGTGCGCAGCAGCGCCGCCAGCGCGCCCAGCTCGTCGTTGACCAGAATCCGCAGCGCCTGGAACGTCTTGGCCGCCGGATGCAGCGCAGCGCCGGCGGACTGCCGCTGCTGCTGCTTGAACACCTTCAGATCGACGCCTTTGGCCGTACAGACGATCGCGACCAGCTCCTGCGTCCGTGTGATCGGCGACAGACACCGCCGCACGGCGATCGCGGCGGCGATCCGCGTGTGGTCTTCCTCATCGGCCAGCTCCCACAGCGCATCGGACAGCTCTTTTTCGCTGAGCGTATTGATCTTGTCGGCGCCGGTCTGCTTGAGCCGCTCATCCATCCGCATATCCAGCGGCCCGTCGTATTTGTAGCTCATCCCGCGGTCGGGGTCGTCGATCTGCATACTCGATACGCCGATATCGGCAAAGAGGATATCACAGCCGGGCAGATTCTCTTTTTGCAGCGCCTTGGCCGCACCGGCAAAGTTGCAGTGGTAACAGTGCAGCGCAACGGGCTGCTCGCCCAGCCGCTGCCGCGTTTGCATCAACTGTCGGCCGTCCACATCCAGCGCGATCAAACAGCCGCCCGGCGCAATGCGGGCGATGAACGCCTCGGTATGCCCGCCGTAGCCAAGCGTGCAATCGACCACCGTTTCGCCGGGCGCCGGCGACAGGGCGGCCATCACCGCATCGACCAGAATCGGGATATGCGTACCGGCGGGCGTCTTGCCTTTGGCGCGCAGGTGTGCGGCCAGATCGGGATGCTGGTCAAGATGATGCTCTTTGTATTTTTCGTCAAAGCGCTTCGGATGCGTGCCGCTGTAACGCGGCCGACGGCGATGCGGCATTTCCGATGACGGCTCGGGCATAACTTCTTTATGTTAAAAGTTAAATGTTAAAAGTCAAAAGTTAGCTGTCAGCTTTTCTTCGCTGGCCGCTTCTGTCTCCTGACTTTTTTATCCACAGATTACACAGATTTTTCAATTTTAATGCGTTCTTTGAAATCCGTGTTCATCTGTGAAATCCGTGGTTTTTATCTTTTTCTGACTCCTGACTCCTGACCCCCGACTTCTGACTTCTTATTTATCAAACGGCAGTTTGACTCCGCCGTCGGGGGTTTTTTCGGTTTTGTCTTTGCGTCCGGTTCGGGCCGCGTCCGATGCGAGGTCAAACTTGGGCCGTACATAGCGGCAGACCTGCCCGACGGCGATCGCCTCGGCGCTGCCGTCCACGACCTGCGCGTAGGCAAACCGCGGCAGGGACTGCGTGATCCGCACGGTGGCCAGTTGGCTTTCGGCCTGTCCGAGCAGTTCGCCCGTCTGCGGGTCGCGCACCTCGGCGCCGCCGCCGACCACCGTATAAATATCGCCGTCAGCCACCCGCCCGGCGCCCTGATCGACCACCAGCAGTTCCGGCTGCGCGACCGCGATCCGCACCGGATAAAGCTGTTCCAGCAAATCCTCAACAATGCGGCGTGCGCCCAGCTCCAACAGCCGGTCTTTCAGCTCATCGTAGTCGATCTTTTCGATTTCCCATTTTTCGACCAGGTTCCGCACGTCGGCGTCTTCCAGCCGCAGCCGATACTCGCCGGTATAGACGATCTGCCGCGTCGGCGCCACAAACAGCCGCGCCTCGGCGACAAAATGCCCTTCCTGCGTAACGCTTTCCTGACCGGTCGCCGGAATCGCGCGCGGACGGGCATAGATGCCCACGCGCCGCAGCCGTCCGACCAGCAGATACTCGGCGCCCTGCACGTTGCCGATCTTGGCCTTTTCCGCCATCCCGCCGTCCTCGGACTTCCAGATGGCTTTTTCTCTGGCGAACGCCTCGGCATACGCCCGATCCAGCATCGAAAACTTGCCCGAGGCGACAAGCTGGCCGGTCAGGACGTCGGTAAACTGCCGCGCGACGACATCGCCGGCCAGCACCACATCCCCAAAGGGACACGCCGTCTGCTCGGCGATGAATGTGCCGACGGCCACAGGCGTTTTTTGCGTCGCCAGCGGGCTGCTGTAATCGTACACCCAGACCTTCAGCATCACTTCATACACATCGTCGCTGACTTGCTGTTCGCTGATGACCTCGTAGCTTTTGACCAGACCTTCGGCCTGTGTGATCGTGATCGAATCGACGCCGCGGGCGGAAATGCCTTCCAGCTCAATCGATTTTTTGGCCTCTTCGCGCGTTACATCCATATTGCCCACGAACACGCCCGACTCGGCCACGCCCGAACGGACGACCACGCCCTGCACCTGCCCAACCGCCTCGGCCAGCGCGTTGCGCACGGCCAGCGTGCGGGTCGCGCCGACGCCTTTGACCTGCCGCTCCACCGCATCGCCGCCGACCGCCGCGGCGGCACAGACCAACCATAGCGCTATACATCGCTTTGCGTTCATAATCTATTCTCCTGTAATTTCCTATTTCAAATTTCCTATTTCAAATTTGAAAACAGTCATCAAAAATAAGCCCACTATTTTATTTTTTGCCGCAGAGGACACCGAGTTCACTGAGAGAAAAATTCTGACACAGATTCACACAGATTTCACTGATTATTTCTTATCTGTGTTTTTCTGTGTTAATCTGTGTCTAAAAAATAAATCTCTGTGTCTAAATCTTTTTTTCTGTAAATCCCGTTAATCCCGTCTAAAAAAACTTCGTGCTCTTCGTGCTCTTCGTGTGCTTGGTGGTAAAGCTCTCTTAATCTGTGTAATCCGCAAAATCCGCGGTTTCATCTGTTCTGTCCTCACCACGACACGTTTTTCCGGTCGCCGCGTTTGCCGATGATCTTTTCTTCCTGCCAGAAGCGCAGGCCGCTGGCCACATCGGTCAACTGCAATTGAAAGTAGTATTCGACCTGCTCGGTGTTTTTGTCGTATTTGATGTTGCGCTGGATGATCTTGCCGGCCATACTCAGCTCCGGCGCGACGATCTGTCCTTTGGCCGGCAGGGTGGTCTCGCTGAACTCCTCGGCCTGTTCGGAATCGCGCAGCTTGCGCA
>JBFZBE010000130.1:0-3744 GCA_041308685.1 Phycisphaerae bacterium | reverse complement strand
TCCAACGCAAACCCTTCAAAATCCACCACCGCCGCCGAAGCCGCAATAGAAACCACACACACACACATCATCATCAGTTGCTTTTTCATCTTTCCTCGAAACCTTTCTTTGTTCATTACGTTTGACTTTTTACTTTTAACTTTTAACTTTTTTTGGCCGGGTCGCCGCGGTCGCGGGCAGATCATTACGACCGCGGCCCCCCTGCCGGTTTGACCTCTGACATCCGATCAGAGATCGCGGAAATATTTACAAAACCTCATTCAATCCTGTGTAGTTGTGCCCAGCACCTCCTTTCCGACGCCGTTTCGCGCAGCGTGCGAAAACAAAAAAAGCCGCTGCCCCCGCGAAGGGGCAACGGCTTATCGTTGTCAGTTTCAGTCGGTCAATCCCGCACTCCCCAACAGGGATGCGGCATCAGCCAACGGGCGCCTTGTTCCAGATCGCGAGAACATCGTACACGTTAGGGCATCCAGGCAGGTTTTCTGACTTACGTTCTACCGCAGGCCCCTTCCCATCCGCAACGCGGACAGTGGGATGATTGCCTGTCGGATTTGCCGAAAATTGCTTTTCGGCAGCGAACGCACACAGCGGCGCGACCGTCACGGATTTTCACCGTGTTCCCGTTTGTCTATCCAGCCGTCATCGGAGACGGCCAAACCTGATGCCAATGTATTTACTTGGTTAAAGAACAGGCCGGATCGTAGCAGGATAACGCCCGAAAGGCAATAAAAAAATCCTGCTGTCGGCCAAAACAGCAGGATTTTGATAATTTTTACCCTGTTCCAATTCTTATCCAAATTGGTCAAGAAAGGTATTTATGAGCTTTTGGGCGGTTTTCAGGCAAATCCACAGGTCTTTTCGAAATGACAGATTTCGAACATATTGGGTATCGTAATAGACCCATTCCTGAAAGTCCATCCCCGCCTGCCGGGTGCGGCAGACCTGCCAAAGGCCGGTAATGCCCGGCCGCACCGACAGACGGGCGTCGCGCCAGGCCGGACAGGTCTCGTTTTCGCTCTCCGGCGAGGGCCGCGGCCCGACCACACTCATCTGCCCTAAAAGCACATTGATAAACTGCGGCAGTTCGTCAATGCAGGTATCCCGCAAAAACTTGCCAAAACCGGTAATGCGGGGGTCGTTATCGATCTTAAATTGCGGCCCGTCCACCTCATTGACCACACGCAGCCGCTCCTGCAAGGTGTCGGCCTGCACCATCATCGAGCGAAACTTCAGACAGCCGAATTCCCTGCCGTAACGCCCCTGCCGTCGCGCGACATAAAAAATCGGCCCTGGACTGGTCAGTTTGAGCATCAAGGCGACGACCAGAAACACAGGGCTGATCAGCATCAGGATCAGCGTCGAAAAACCAATATCAAATATCCGCTTGCCCCAACGCGGGTAGGACAGCGGCGGCCAATCGCGATAGACGTTCGATCTTCTATCAGCACGGGGTATTTCCGCAAACGGCGCAGATGCAGAAACCATTGTGCCGTCGGACAGCAGCACCGCATTTTGCACAGACTGCCCGGCGGCAATGGATACGCCGACCGCGGCAACGGTGTTGTAAACCGTCGCCGTCCGTTCGACGCTGACCCCGTCGGCCAACACCGCCGGACCAACGATCACCGCGTCGGCGGCAATGCTGACACCTTTGCCCACCCACACCGGACCAATCAGCTTGGCGGACGCATCGATGCGGGCGTCATCTGCGGTCTGATCGATCGCCATCACCCCTAACCGATGCAAAACCCCTGAACCCTCGGTCGCATCCCGGCACTGTCCGCCCAGACGGAAACGCCGCAGCGGAATACCGCACTGCGAAAGCCATTGCCGCAACCGCTCAAAACACAGCGGCAGACGGTCTTGAACGGACAACCTCCCGCAGACCTGCGGCGGCAGATACAACAGCGCCGGCCAATCGCCGCTTGCGACCGAAACTGGTTCGGCAAGATCGGCGGCGATCCGCCGAAACCCCACCACACGCTGCCCGGAGCCGATGCGCACCAGTTCATTCGGAGCGGCCAGCTCCGGGGCGATATCCACCGCCACCGCCGTATCGGATGCCGCCAGCAGCGCATCGAGTTTATCCGATGCATACCGGCAATCCAGCCGGGCATTGACAATCAGCAGCCCGTCCTTGTCCAAATCGTTTTTCAAAAACCGCAGTCCATCGCTGTCCGCCGGTTGAACGGGGAGGTCTTTGATATCGAGACCATCCAGCAGATCGGCAGCGACACCGAGCCGACGGCCGTTGGTTTTTACCGCCCCGCCATCCAGAAGATCACGCACCAGTAAAGCGCCAAACCCCGGCAGGTTGATCGCCGTCTTAAGACAATCGACCGTACCCGACGCCGTCTGCGGAATTATTTTCAACACGGACGCCTTCACGCGGTATCATCCTTCCTGCTGTTGGTCGGTCGGTACGGCGGCAATGAGCAATGCGTTGCCGCGCTTTTTGCGGAGTTTTTCTTTGGCGTCCGACGATTCGCCATACCCATAGCCGTAACCATACCCGTAACGCCGGTATCCGTGTTCAATGCGGACATTGTTGATCACCGTGCCAGTGATGTTGGCCTTGATTTCGTTCAGCCGTCGGATGGCCTCTTTCATTTCGGTCTTGGAGGTATGGCCGATGAAGCTGGTCAAAATCACGCCGTCAGCCATTTTCGCCCACACCATCGCATCGGAAAACGCCAGCACTGGCGGGGTGTCAATGATTAGATACTCAAACGCGTCGCGCAGCGCACGGATGCGTTCTACAGACCCCGGCATCGACAGCAGTTCCAGCGCATCCTGCGCATTGCGGTTGTCGGCGGCCAGAACGGACAAATTCATCCCATCGACCTTATAAAGCGCCTTTTGCAGGTCGCCTCCGAACAGATAGTCCTGCAGACCGCGCAAAGACGCCGGCAGATTCAGCAACTGTCCGACATCGGGTTTTCGCAAATCGCCGTCCACCAGCAGCGTCTTGCGGCCGGAGCGGGCAAAACTGGTCGCCAGATTGACCGCCAGCGTGCTTTTGCCGTCGCCCATGCCGGGGCTGGTTACCACCAGCAGCCGCGTGCTGTCGTTGCCGTCCAGCAGCCCCAGATTGGCGCGAATGGTTTGATAGTCGTCGCTGAGCTGCTGACCGAGCAGCTTTTGGCTGACGTGTTCGGGACTGGTGGTCGTGCCGATGATGCGAACGCCCACGCGTTTGGCCACATCGTCCGGGGCGTGAACACGGCCGTCCAGCTTGGCCAGCAGCAGCGCCAGCGCAACGCCGAACGCCAGCCCGCCAAAACCGGCGGCGGCGGCCATTTTCTGCTTTTTGCCCTCGGTCGAAACGCTGCGTGCCCACGATCCGATGGAGATACGCGGCTGACGGTCGCGCTCGATCTTTAATTCTTCAATACGGCGGGAAATCTCGCTGTAAATCTGACGCGAGCTTTCGTATTCTTCCCGCAGATCATCAATGTCCAATTGCGTGCGGCCGATTTGGATCGTGCTTTCGTCGTGCAGCTTGAGCTGCTCATTGAGCTTTTGTTCATAGGCGACAAGCTGACTCAGTTCGGCTCGCATCTTGTCCACATCCGCCTGACGCAGCCGCTTGGCGTCGGCCAGAACAGACTGCTCGTAACGTACAGTAACCTCTTTGCGTTTGACTTCCAGGTCTGCTTCCAATTCGGCCAAAATCTGCTTGCGCCGCTGCATTTCGGGGTTGGTTTCCAGCATCATCGACTGGCCGTCACGGATCAATTGCTC
>JBFZBE010000129.1:0-4590 GCA_041308685.1 Phycisphaerae bacterium | reverse complement strand
CGAATCGCATGTAACGATCCCGCAGCTTCGGGCGATGTTCGCCGGCGACCGCAACCGCAAGCAGGTGCTGGTCGATCACGGCTTTCGCCTGCCCAGCGCGATGGACAACCGGCCGCTGCGGTTTGAAGAGTTTCAGGATCGCTGGAAACAGGTGGTGTTCGTCTCGGCTACGCCGGCTCCGTTTGAGCTTCAGTTGTGCGGCGGCGAGGTTGTCGAACAGATCATCCGCCCGACCGGGCTGGTCGATCCGGAAATCTTTGTGCATCCGGCTTCCGAGCAGATTCAGCATTTGATCGGGCAGGTGCAGGAACGCATCGCCGTTGGTGAGCGGGTGCTGGTTACGACGCTGACCAAGCGGCTGGCCGAGGATTTGTCGAGCTTTCTGACCGGCAAAGGCATCCGCTGCCGCTATCTGCACAGTGAGATACAGACGCTTGAACGGGTGGACATCCTGCGTAATCTGCGCAGCGGGGAGTTTGACGTGCTGGTAGGCATCAACCTGCTGCGCGAGGGGCTGGATTTGCCGGAGGTGTCGCTGGTGGCCATCCTCGACGCCGACAAAGAGGGTTTTTTGCGGAGCGAAACCTCGCTGATCCAGACCATCGGACGCACCGCCCGCAACGTCAACGCCAAGGTCATCCTCTATGCCGACCGGATTACCGATTCGATGAAAAAGGCGATTGACGAAACCAACCGGCGGCGTACAATTCAACTGGACTACAACGCCCGGAACGGCATTACCCCCCAGACGATCCGCAAGGAGATTCAGCGGGGGCTGGTTGACGAGTTGAAAGCCCGTAAACGCGCCCAGGAGGCCATCCATCTGGACGAGACGGAGTACGACCGGACGGAATTGATCGCCGAACTGGAGCAGGCAATGTTGGCAGCCGCCGAGGCGCTGGAGTTTGAAAAGGCCGCCCAGCTCCGCGACCGGCTGGCCGAACTGAAAGAAATGCCCCTGCTGGACAATGCGGCGGGCAAAACCCAAAAAACAAATGCCAAGCCCGCCTCCGGCGGCAAGAGTAAAAAAGGCAAGACCCGATGAGCAAAAAAGGAAAACTGGTCGTCATCGATCGCGAATATGTGGTGGCTGGACGGCTCAAAAAGCCCGATATGGCTCAGGTGCTTCCGCTGATCGAGCTGGCTGTCAACGAGGACTTCGGCCATGGCGACCCGACCAGCGAGATCACCGTTTCGGCCAAAGAAAAAGGCAGGGCGTATCTGGTGTCGCGCGAGGAGATCGTCGTTTGCGGGATGGGCATCGCTCAGGAGATACTCAAACGCTATGACCCGCGGCTCAATCTGAAGGTTTTGATCGAGGACGGCTATCGTGCCAATGTCGCCAGCCGGTTGGGTGTGATCGAAGGCCCGACGCGGGCGATGCTCAGCGCCGAGCGCGTGGTGCTGAACTTTCTGCAGCGGCTGTGCGGCATCAGCACCATGACGTGGAAATATGTCAGCGCTGTCCGCGGCACCAAGGCCAAAATCTACGACACCCGCAAGACGATTCCCGGTTGGCGCGAGCTGGAAAAATACGCCGTCCGCTGCGGCGGCGGCTGCAACCACCGGATGAACCTCGGCGAGGCGGTGATGTTCAAGGACAACCACATTGCCGAACTGGGCAGCCATCTGAAAAAACGTCTGGCGACGATGGTCGAGCAGGCCCGGCAGCGTGAGGGCGTCCAATTTGTCGTTGTCGAGGTCGATCACGTTGATGACCAGCTTGACCGGGTGCTGACAATCCCCGGCATCGATGTGATTTTGCTGGACAATATGGGCCAGTGGCAGCTTAAGCACGCCGTGCAGATGCGCAATCAAATGTGCGGCAAGCATCCGCTGCTGGAGGCCAGCGGCGGCATTACGCTCAACAACGTGCTGGCCGTGGCCAGTTGCGGCGTGGACCGCATCTCCATCGGCGCGATCACCCACTCGGCGGTGGCTGTGGATATCGGACTTGATAGATAGAAAATCAGGATTAATCGCTGTCGCAATTGCGGAATTTCAGGTGTATTTTTTCTTGAAAAAGAAAAAGATGGGGGTATAAAGACAGCTTTAATGTGCCAATGGGAACAAAAACCGACCCAATATGCTCGCAGTGTTCGCAACAAAACCACTGCAAAGAGGTCTATGCTAAGTTAGGGCATAGCGCTGCGCCGAGCGTGGCGTGGGCGGTGTGTCGGGCGTTTTTGCTGCCGATAGGGCTTTTTCTTGCCGCAGTGGCCGGATTGGAGCGGTGGCTGCCGGCCTTCGAAAGCGATAAGTTTCGCACAGCTGTGGTATTTCTTATGAGTATTGCAGTTGTTGCTGCGGCGGTCTGGACGGTCAAACAGGTAAAAGGGAAAAGGTAAAAGGGAAAATGACAAGGTAGAAGTAAAAATGGCAACCGCAGGCGTTCTGCCTTTTACCTTTTCCATCTTGCCTTTTGGATTTTATGTTTTGATGGGCTAAAGCCCATCCTACGGACAACAAGGAATGATTATGGGATTTGGCAGAATTGGAACGTTTGCCGGCGGTGTGCATCCGGCCGAGGCCAAGCAGATTACCGAGGATTGCGCGATTGAGGCAGTTCCGACGCCCAAGCAGGTGGCGGTGCTGCTCAGTCAGCATTTAGGTGCGCCGTGCAAACCCCTGGTGGCCAAGCGCGATGTCGTGCAGGCCGGACAGATGATTGGCAAAAGCGATTCGTTTGTCTCGGCGCCGGTGCATAGCCCGGTCAGTGGTACGGTCAAGGATATTACCCTGCAATCGCATCCGGTGGTGGGGCGTGTGATGGCGGTGATAATCGAAACCGCCGAGGGCCAAACGCCCGCAATGCCGGTGTTTGACAAGTTTGACGCCGGGTTCAATGCGGACTATCCGGTCGAGGGCATTTGCAACGCGATCAGCCAGGCGGGTATCGTCGGTATGGGCGGGGCGGGTTTTCCGACACGGGTCAAGGTCGAGCCGAACCCGGCGATGATCAAAGAGGTATTGGTCATTAACGGCTGCGAGTGCGAGCCGTTTATCACCTGCGACTATCGGCTGATGATGGAGGCGCGATGGCAGGTTCTGGCCGGGATTCGACTGGCGGCGCGGGCGTCCGGCGTGGAAAAAATCCGCATTGGCATCGAGGACAATAAGCCCTTAGCCATCGGGGCGATGACCGAGGCGATCTCGACGGTCAAGGACATCGATATCGCCGTTGTGCCGGTCAAGACCAAGTACCCGCAGGGCGGCGAGCGGCAGCTCATTCGCTCGGTATTGGGCAAAACCGTGCCGACCGGCCAGATCCCGCCGACCATCGGCGTATGCGTGCTGAATATATCCACCTGTGCGGCGATCGCCGAGGCGGTTGCGATGAACCGGCCGCTGACGCATCGGGTAACGACGGTTTCGGGCAGGGCGGTCGCCCGGCCGGGCAACTATTATGTGCCGATCGGAATGGCCGCGGCGGACTTGCTGGAACATTGCGGCGGGTTGACCAAACAGGCCGCCAAAGTCGTGATGGGCGGGCCGATGATGGGCTTTGCCGTAGCCGATCTGTCCACGCCGTTGACCAAGACCAGCGGGGCGATCACGGTGCTGACGCAGGAGGATGTTACAAAGGCCAAGCACCACAAGCAGCAGACGCCATGCATTCGCTGCGGGCGTTGTTTGACGGCTTGTCCGGAAGGGTTGAACCCGACCAAGATCGCCCACGCGGTCAAATACAACCGGATAGACTTGGCGCAGCAGCATTATATGAGCGCGTGTATCGAGTGCGGCTGCTGCAGTTATGTGTGTCCGGCCAATATCGAGGTGTCCGGCTATATCAAGACCGGCAAGATACTGGTCGCGCGGGCGAAGAAACGGATGCAAGCGTAGGAAATTGTAAAATGTAAATTGTAGATTGTAAATTGAATTGCCATCAAGCAGGCATTATACAATTTACAATTTACAATATACAATAATATGGAATCCATAGACAAGGAATTGTTGAATGTTAAGTAAGATTACCGTATCTCCGGCTCCGCATGTCAGCGCCAAGCTGTCCACGCGGCGCGTAATGGCGGATGTGCTGATCGGGCTGATCCCGGCGGTCATTGCGGCGGGTATTTATTTTCGACTGCGGGCGCTGCTGGTGATCGCGGTTTGTGCGGCAACGTGTGCGGCCAGCGAGTGGCTGTGTAATTGGTTTCGCAAGCGGCCCTCGTCGCTGGGCGATCTGAGCGCGGTGGTGACCGGAGTGATTCTGGCGTTGTCGCTGCCGCCGGCGATTCCGTACTCGATGGCGGTGATCGGCAGCGTGTTTGCGATTGTGATCGTCAAGATGCTGTACGGCGGGCTGGGGTCGAATGTGTTTAACCCGGCCATGGCGTCACGGGCGTTTTTGACGGCGGGTTTCGGGGCGGCCATGACGACATGGACGGTGCCGGCGACGATCAATCCCCAGATGACGGCCCTGACCGCGGCCAATACAAGTGCCACCACACAGGCGACGCCGCTGGCCTGGAGCAAAATGGTGCAGAAAGGACTGGCTCAGCCTGCCGAGGTCGATAAGCAGGTGGTCTGGGCTTTTTGGGGCGATACCGGCGGATGTTTGGGGGAGACCAGCGGGCTGGCGTTTCTGAT